>JANYBI010000022.1 GCA_025360875.1 Lentisphaerota bacterium | reverse complement strand
ATCATCGACACCGTCTTCAATATCTGATCTGATCTAATCATTTAAAAATCTCCAAAGTTATAAATTTTCTATTTGCGTGCAAAAGAAAATTATCAAATTTCATTAGTCGCGACGAATATGTCGCGGTGCTGGAGTTCGATGACAAGTCCTGTCTTATTGCTGAACTCTTCTAGCGCCTTGCGTACTTCCTTCATGGTTTTCACGGACGACATGTCAAGCAGGAGTATCATCGTATATTTGTCCTCGTGCAGCTTGGTCGACAGGTCGAGTATGTTTATTCCTGATTTCTTGCAGAACGAACTGACTTTTGCGACGAGCCCGACCTGATCCTCCCCTTCGGCCGTCAGGATATACATCGATTCGCCGGCGGAGGATTGCTCCCGCTTGAGTATCCGGGACTCCTTGATTCCTATTTCGAAGGAGAATTCAGGATTGCTGGCTGCGCCCTTCTGTGAAAGGGAATCCTTTATCTTCTGCTGGGGGACATCATCTGGAAAAGATGCGACAAGTATCATAGTGAAATAGCCGCACAGCGTGGTCTGGCTGAGATCGGCGAGATTGCCGTTCATTTCGCTGATGACGCTTGTGACGTCCGCTACAATTCCAGGACGGTCTTTCGCCATCACTGAAATTATGAATTGCCTGGGCATATAAAATTTTCCTTTGTAGAATTTTATAAGATACATCAAAAGGATGATTTGAGAAATCAGCTGTTGTTTTTCTTCGGGATTCCTGCTTCTTTCTCCTGTTTGTCCAGGCAATCCTGGCAGATGCCATGAGTTACCATTGTCTTGAAACCGTGCTTATAGAATTCCTCCTGCGTGTACCAATTGCCGTTGAACTCGATTCTCCTGCACCAGGCGCACATCTTTACCAGGCGTTCAAGGTAGAATACTCGTTTCAGCACGGCTTTTGTCATCATGTGGACAGGTATCCAGATCAAAATTACGACAATTGTCTCAAGCACGGCTTCACTCCAGATATGTGCGTGCTCAGTTCCCATTATCAATGTGGGCAGGCCAATGAGCTCATCCAGCCACGATACGATTATGATTGTCAGGAATCCAACGTTTTGGTAGAGCAGTATTCTTTTTGGGATTTTAGGTTCCATAACTCTTCTTCCTTGTTTGGATGACGTCGTCTTGGTCGGTTTTTAAAAGTTTGCTCATACCAGTCCCTTCAGTTTGCCCAGCATTTCTACCGCCCCAATGTCCATTTTTGAGAATGCGAACCATTTTTTGCCAAGGTCTTTCAGGGATGCCCCGAAGTGATATACAGTATTATCGTCAATAATGATAAAGCGGGCATGGGCGTTTTTGAACTCTTTTATTTCGACGGAAGGATACTGTTCGTTGTACTTTTTCAAATCAAGCGCCAATTGTCCGGAAATTGCCTTGGTCAGAATGGTAACATTCACATTTTTGGCCCGTTTTGTGAGATGAGTAAGAACAGTGTCATCGATATAGTTGTCCACAATGATTATTGATTTCCCTGCGGTTCTGAAAAGATCCGAGACAAAACGGTAAGCGTCAAAAATCTGACCATCGTAGAAAATACCCTGTTTTGGGTGGAACTCCTTGCTTTCTATGGCATCAAACACCTTGTCAAACTTTTTATCGGTTTCGATTTGTTTGACTTCAAGATGAGACAGCCTCTGGAATATCTGTGCATTCGAGGAAATGAAGCGGCGCATAACAACAAAAGCATTGATGATTTGAATGCTTGTCCTGATGGCTGTTTCGCTCTTTAACACCGCAGAAAGCATTGCCACGCCCTGTTCCGTAAATGCGTATGGCAGTTTTCTTAGACCCATCTTCTCCTTATTGGATATCACAACCTGTGATTTCCAATTTTCAAACTCCTCGCCTGTCAGCTGAAAACAGAATTCCTGAGGAAATCTGTCGCGGTTTCTTTTAACTGCCTGATTTAAAACTCTTGTTTCAACGCCATAAAGGATAGCAAGGTCTCTGTCGAGCATCACCTGCAAGCCGCGTATTGTAATTATAAATGTCTGAAGAGTATCAGTTTTTTTTAAATTATATTCCATAATTGAACTTCACCTTAGTCTTATGGAGAAAAAACAAAATTACTATCAGTGCTTTTCGATAAAAGTTCTCAGCCCTTTAACATAGACTTCCTTTGACTCATCGAAACCTTCGTTATGGGTTCCTTTTATCTTGAGGAATTCCTTCGGTCCGCCAGCGGAGTCGAATATCTTCCTCCCAAGTGAATATGGGACTATTTCATCTTCCGGACTATGTATCACCAGAAGCGGGCATTTCAAGTTCTTCACATATTCTGAAGTATCGTATCGGTAGCGGCAGAGCAGTCTGACAGGGAATATTGGATAGCTTTTTGATGCCACATCCGCCACTGAGGAGAATGCCGATTCGAGGATCAGCATTCTCGGACTGCGGTCTTTTGTGAGATTCGCGGCAATTGCCCCTCCAAGGGATCTGCCCAGGACGACAATCTCCTTCTCGGGAATCTTCTTCTCCTTCAGAAGCCAGTCATATGCCGTCTGTGCGTCGGCATATGTGCCTTTTTCAGTCGGGCTGCCTCCACTTTTTCCGTAACCCCTGTAGTCAAAGAGCAGCACATTGAAATTCATTTTGGTGAAGTTCTCCGCGACATCCAGGCTGTAGCTCATGTTCCCGCCATTGCCATGGCAGAATATGACAGTTCCTCGTGGGGCTTTTGCCGGAACATACCAGGCGTTTATCTTTACTCCGTCGGGACTTGCCAGCATCAGATCCTCGAATTCAAGACGAAGAGCTGCCGGTGTGTAGATGATCTGGCTGGTCGGGAAATATATCAGCTTAGCCTGGAATATGAACATCAGGACAAGTATCCCGAAATACACCCCGCATGCAATTGTAATGACCGACCACATGAGTCTTTTCAATGTTAAAGGCTTTTTCTCTGACATCGGGTTGAACATCGAACATCGAACTTTCAACATCCAACTTCGAATGAAATTTAATTCAAAATTCGACGTTCAATGTTGAATGTTGGATGTTCAATTCTTTCGGTTATCCTGCTTCATTCAGGTATTTCCTCATCGAATCCTGCCAGCGAGGCCGTTTGAAATCGAGGATGCCGTCAATCTTCGAACAGTCAAACCGCGAGTTGAGAGGCCGTTTTGCAGGTGCCGGAAAATCAGAGCTTGCGCAGGAAGCCAGTTCCTTGCAGATCTTCTTTTCCTTCATGATGAATTCCGCGACTTCGTACCGGCTCGCATAGCCTTCCGCGGCAAAATGAAAAAGCCCTTCGGCCTGTTTGCCAATAAGGTAGAGCATGGCCCTTGCGACATCCGCAGTCCATGTCGGCGATCCGAACTGGTCGCCTACGACCTTGAGTTTTGGCGATTTCGCTGCGGCATCCAGAAGTTTGCTGATGAAGTTGACCCCGTTCATTCCATAAGTCCACTCGACCCTGACGATAGCGTGCCGGCAGCCGGAAGACTGGAGGAAATGTTCGCCTTCAAGCTTTGTCGACCCGTACCAGCCCAGAGGGTCAGGCTGGTCCTTTTCAGAAAGCTTCTTTTCAGAACTGTCACCAAAGACAAAGTCAGTGCTGATATGGATCAGATATTTCCCATGTTCTTTTGCGAACTTCGCAAGAGAGGCGACGGCCAGCGTATTGACAGCTCTGCAGATATCCCGTTCGGTTTCCGCCTTATCGACTTGCGTATATGCGGCGCAGTTGACAATAATATCAGCCTGTGAAATAGCTTGCCGGACATCGCTTTCGCGTGTGATGTTGAATTCCGGAAGATCGAAAACAACCGCCTTGTGCCCGGCAGGTCCTGCGAGTTTCGCAAGATCCGAACCCAGCATGCCTTTTCCTCCGAGAATCGCGAGAACGCTCATTTGGGTGGTTTGTCCTCAACAAGTTTCTGTACATGTGCAAGCGATTCGAACGTGCCTGCATCGCTCCACCATCCGGTCATGCTGCTCCAGGTCATCGTCTTGCGGCGGATGTATTCGTTGTTGACATCGGTGATTTCAAGTTCGCCCCGTCCTGAAGGTTTCAATGTCCTGATGATATCATATACTTCGCCATCGTAGAAATAAATTCCGGTGACAGCCATGTCAGATTTCGGATTTTTCGGTTTTTCCACTATTGATAGGACCTTGTCGCCCTTGACCTCAGCCACACCGAAACGCTGCGGGTCTTTCACCGGTTTGAGCAGGATGTGCGAGCCATTTTTCTGCTTCAGGTATTTTTCAAGATATGGCCGCATCGAGTCCTCGAAAATATTGTCACCGAGTATAACGGCGACCGGTACTCCATGTGCAAAATCTTCGGCTAGGCTCAGGGCCTGGGCTATCCCTCCTGCCTGATCCTGCACCTTGTATGTGAACCGGCAGTTGAAATCCTTGCCTGATCCTAGGAGTCCAACGACGTCTCCCATGTGATCAACTCCGGTCACGATCAGTATGTCCTCTATTCCGGCTCCGGTCATCTTCTCTATCGGATAATAGATCATGGGCTTCCTGCCGACTGGCAGAAGATGCTTGTTTGTCACATTGGTAAGCGGACGAAGCCTGGAGGCGGTTCCGCCGGCAAGTATTACGCCCTTGATGATGTCTGAAGGCTTGTTGTTCATGATTTTCCTGTCATTCTTAATTCTAATAGATTCATAAATATAATCATGAAGGGATAAACTTCTCCATTTGTTGCTTAAAAAATGCGCAAATAAATTATCGTAAATCGGAACGGAACCCGTTGGACATTGCTCTTTAACACGTTAATGTTTACCTCGGTGATAGGGAATGATGGTAGTACTTATACTACCTTTGATTGCAATTGATATTTACCTCAGTTAAATTTGAAAAAAGAAATTTCATTCGGAGGGACACATGGGGAATACAGTCAACAATGTGATCAAGAGATACAGCGGGGATGAGACAAGGCTGATGGATATCCTCATGGACATCCAGTCGGAACTCGGACATCTTTCAGACTGGACCATAGAGCAGATCGCCAAATCGCTGGACATTCCCAAGGTGAGTGTCGAGCAGACGGTCTCTTTCTATCATTTTTTCACAAAGGAACCCCGTGGCAAATATACTATTTACCTGAATACGAGTGTGCTTGCTGTCTTCTGTGGCCGGGATGAAGTCGCCAGGGCGTTTGAAGAAACTGCAGGCTGCCGCTTCGGTTCCGTTACAAAAGACGGGCTGATAGGACTTTTTGATACTGCATGCATCGGGATGAGCGACCAGGAGCCTGCGGCGATCATAAATGAAGAGGTTTTCACGTGTCTCACTCCGGCAAAGGCGAAAGCGATAATCGCCGGAATGAGGGCTGGAAAAACAGTTGAGGAGCTGAAGGGGAAGAAATACGGGGACGGCCAGAATTCCAATCCGCTCGTATGTTCTATGGTCAACAACAACATCATGAAACGTGGAGAGGTTGTCTTTGCCGACTATGAGACGGGTTCCGGAATAAGGAAGGCCGTTTCCATGAGCTCCAGTGAAATAATACAGCTCGTGAAATCTTCATACGTCCGGGGACGAGGCGGTGCCGGATTCCCGACAGGGATGAAGTGGGAGGTCGCCAAGAAGGCCCCGGGCGATGTCAAATACATTTTCTGCAATGCCGATGAGGGCGAACCCGGGACATTCAAGGACAGGGTGATCCTCACGGAGTTTCCGCGGCTTGTCTTTGAAGGAATGGCAATAGCCGGATATGCTGTTGGCGCAAAGTACGGAATTCTTTATCTGAGGAATGAGTACCGCTACCTGAGGAAATATCTTGAGAATATCCTTGATCAGATGCGCGATGAGAATCTCCTTGGGAATTTCATCGGTGGAAAGCAGGGATTCAACTTCAATATAAAGATCCAGTTCGGGGCGGGGGCCTATGTCTGCGGAGAGGAGTCGGCTCTCATTGAGTCCGCCGAGGGAAAACGGGGTGAGCCGCGCGACAGGCCTCCGTTCCCGGTGGAGAAGGGCTATCTCCAGAAGCCTACGGTGGTGAACAATGTCGAAACTCTCTGTTCAGTTGTCAGGATCCTGGTCAATGGTTCCGACTGGTACAACAGCCTTGGCACAAAGGAGTCAAAAGGCACCAAGGTCATAAGCGTATCCGGCGACTGCAGCAAACCCGGCATCTACGAGATCGAATGGGGCTTTACGGTCAATGACATACTGAAGATGGTCGGGGCGGCGGATACTCAGGCCGTCCAGGTTGGCGGACCTTCCGGTTCATGCATAGGGCCTAATGAATTTCCACGCGAACTTTCATACGAGGATCTGGCGACCGGCGGTTCGCTTATAATTATTGGCAGGAGGCGGGATCTCCTGAAGGACGTGGTACTGAATTTCACAGAATTCTTCAAGGATGAATCATGCGGTTCGTGTGTGCCATGCCGTGCGCTTTCCGGCATGAGCAAGGTGGTTCTTGAAAGGATAATCGAAGGGAAGGGGACGGAAACGGACGTTGCGGCCTTCACTAAGTGGCAGTCCATAATGAAGAAGAACCGCTGCGGGCTCGGGCAGACCGCGTTGAATCCGATAGTGTCCACAATAAGGAATTTTCCGGAATTATATAAAAACAGGATCAAGGCGGGGGATGACAGGCTATGTCCTGCGTTCGACCTTGACAAGGCAGTGCTTGATTACGAAACTGCAACAGTGGAAGCGAGGTAAGAATGCCGACATTTGTGAAATTTACGATTGATGGTGTTGTCTGCATGTCGGAAGAGGGCAGACAGCTTGTGGAAGCCGCCGTCGAAAATGGAGTCTTCATTCCGACACTTTGCAACTATCCTGGAATACCTCCGAAGGGTTCCTGCCGCATATGTACAGTCCTCATAAACGGAAGACCTGCGACTGCCTGTACCACGAAGGTTGCGGAAGGGATGGAGATCCAGAACAATGTTCCGGAGCTTGAAGAGTTCCGCAAGGCTGTTGTGGAGATCCTCTTCGCCGAGGGCAATCATCTGTGTCCTTCATGCGAGAAAAGCGGTTTTTGCGAACTGCAGGCTCTGGCATACCGCTACAGGATGACAGTTCCCGAGTTTCCGTTCATGTTCCCGAAACGCGATGTCGAGGCCTGGCATCCGAAGATTCTCAAGGATCACAACCGCTGCATCCTCTGCAAACGCTGCATACGGGGGATCTTCAACAGCGAAGGCAAGCCTATTTTTGATTTTGGAAAACGAGGGGACAAGATTGTGATCAACATTGATCCGGACACCTCGAAGGACATCAGCGACGAGCTGGTACAGAAGGCTATGGACATGTGCCCGGTCGGAGCCATACTGAAGAAGGAGAAGGGCTTCGATGTGCCAATCGGCAAGCGCAAGTACGACTTAGCCCCGATTGGCTCGGAAATCGAAAATTAATAAATTTCGGAGAAATTCATATGGAAAAGAAAATAGTTGCCACAGCCTCCCTTGCGGGATGTTTCGGATGCCATATGTCGTTCCTCGACATAGATGAACGGCTCTTTGACCTCATCGAGATCGTCGAGTTCAACAAGTCACCGATCAACGACATCAAGAAATTCACGAAACAGTGCGACATCGGCCTCGTAGAAGGAGGATGCTGCAACGACGAGAACGTCCACAATCTGATTGATTTCAGGAAACACTGCAATGTGCTGGTTTCGCTCGGGGAATGCGCGATAATGGGCGGATTGCCATCTCTGAGGAACTGGATTTCCCTGAAGGAATGCCTGGACGAGGCGTATCTCAACGGCCCGACGGTCGCTGACTGCAACGAGAAAAAGATTATTCCCTGCGATCCGGACATACCGAAGATCCTGGACAAGGTATATCCATGCCATGAGGTCGTGAAGATCGACTATTTCCTGCCCGGTTGTCCGCCTAGGGCGGACCTGATCTGGAACGCGCTTTACGCGCTGGCCACAGGGAATAAGCTCGATATGCCGTATGAAGTATTTAAGTTTGATTGAAAGACTATTTAATAAAATCTTGTAAATCCTGTTATCCTGTCTAAAAAAAAGAGGGAAAAATGCCTAGGAAAATAATAATCGAACCAGTGACACGTGTCGAAGGGCATGGCAAAGTCACGATACATCTCGACGACAATGGCGAGGTTTCCCAGACCCGTCTCCATATTGTTGAATTCAGAGGGTTTGAAAGGTTTGTCCAGGGGCGTCCTTTCTGGGAGGCGCCTGTGCTGGTCCAGAGGCTCTGCGGAATTTGTCCGGTAAGCCATCATCTCGCGGCGGCAAAGGCGATGGACGTGATTGTGGGTGCCGGTGACGGCGGAAATCTTACAGCGACAGCAGACAAGATAAGAAGGCTCATGCACTACGGCCAGATATTCCAGTCACATACCCTTCATTTCTTCCATCTGGCCTCGCCGGATCTTCTTTTCGGGTATGATGCGCCACCGGAGAAGCGGAATGTGATAGCGGTTGCAATGGTGAACAAGGAACTGGCGATCCAGGCTGTCATGATGAGGAAGTTCGGACAGGAGATCATCCAGGCGACCTCTGGGAAAAAAATCCACGGTACTGGGGCGATTCCAGGTGGAGTTAACAAGAGCTTGAGCGTGGATGAAAGGGATAAATTCCTGAAAGGTCCTGCGCCGATGAATGCCGACAAGATGGTTTCCTGGTCGCAGGATGCGCTTGCCTTCTTCAAGGATTATTACAGTAAGAACAAGGATTTCATCGACAATTTTTCCAAATTCGACTCCAACCACCTCAGCCTGGTAAGGAAGGATGGTGCGCTGGATCTCTACCACGGGGTAATGCGTGCAGTCGATGCCGAGGGGAAAAAGATATTGAATGATGTGAACTACCAGGATTACCTCAAATATATCCGGGAGGAGACAAAATCCTGGACTTATATGAAGTTCCCGTATCTTCTCAAACTTGGAAATGAGAAAGGCTGGTACCGTGTCGGACCGCTTGCCAGGATGAATACCGCCGACTTTATTCCGACACCTCTTGCACAAAAAGAGTTTGAGGAGTTCAGGAAGGCGACCAAGGGCAGGCCGAACAACATGTGCATGCATACGCATTGGGCGAGACTTGTAGAGATACTGCATTCCGCCGAAATGATGCGGGATCTCCTGAAGGATCCGGATATACTTGGCAATAACCTGGTAGTCAAGGGAACGAGGGAAAAGGAAGGCGTAGGCCTGATCGAGGCTCCGCGCGGAACCCTTTTCCACCATTACCGCGTGAATGAGAACGACCAGATCGAGATGGCGAACCTCATAGTCTCGACGACCAACAACAATGAGCCGATGAACAGGGGGGTCAACTTCGTGGCTAAAGCCATGATGACGGCAAAGAAGGAAATCACTGAAGGCATGATGAATGCCGTCGAGGTAGTAATAAGGGCCTATGATCCGTGCCTCAGCTGCGCCACGCATGCATACGGCAAAATGCCGCTTGAGGTCTCATTGTACGATGGGAATGGCAACCTTTTGCAGCAAAAGAGGAAATAATCTGCTTCTTGTGATTTTTTAGTTACGGAACGCCGGCGTTTCGCCGGCAAATTTTATGATATGGTTTTTCTGTTAAGGGAGAATATATGCTTCGCGAAATTCCAGAAGAGAAAAAACAACAGCTTGAAGAACTTCTTATGCAGGGCAGGAAGATAGATGCCATCAAGCTTTGTAGGGAGCTTACAGGTCTCGGCTTGAAGGAATCAAAGGATGATATAGAGGAGCTCGAGGCCTCGCTAAGAGCACAGTTTCCGGACAAGTTCGCTTCGCTTCCGCAGAATAAAGGATGCCTGGGCGTCTTGATACTGCTATGCATTTGCGTTGCGGGCGCGATCTTCTGGATGATAAAATCATAAAAAGTCGAACTAATTATTTCCACAAAAGATAAATATTAATTTTGCGCTTGAAGTTCCATTTATGGGAACTATCTTAATATCTAAAGAGGGACGCATGGAGATAATTGGCAAGAAGGCGCTGGATGTTTTGACGAGGAAGCATGCGGATTCAAGAAATGCCGTGTCCGCATGGGTGGCTGAAGTTGAACACGTTGGCTGGCGTAGCACCGCGGATATTAAGGCACGTTATCCGCATGCAAGCTTCCTGCCCAATAACAATGTCGTTTTTAATATTAGAGGAAACAACTATAGGATTATAGTCGTGGTGGTCTATGTAAGCGGACAGGTTATTGTGAAATTCGCAGGCACACATGATGAATACGAAAGATATCTTAGAAAAGGGAACTAAAATGGATATACATCTCATTAGGAATGAAAAGGAATATGACAAGATAATGGAGGAGATACTCCCACTTGCGGAGAAATGTCCTCCCAAGGGTTCCTCGGAAATGGAGAGGCTTGAAATTCTGACAATGCTTTTAAAACATTACGATGATAAAAATCACGTGATTCCGCCTCCAGATCCTATTGAGGCCATAAAGTTCCGCATGGAACAGCTCGGTCTTTCCCGCAAGGATGTGATTCCCTGCTTCGGGACAAAAAGCCGTGTTTCCGAAATACTGGCAAAAAAAAGGAAGATATCTCCTCGTATCGCTTTAAGACTGCATGAAAGATTGAATGTGCCAGGTGACGCTCTTTTAAAAGGAATGGCGTGAACCTCTTTCTCTGCTGATATTGCCATTATTGCTAATTGGAATTCCCACAATGAATGTGAAAGAAATTGTTACAAAGAAATATTTCTCAGTATTTGTATTCTTCCTTGGGCCTCTGTTTCTAACCACAGCATGTGTAATCTTAAGTCTTGAGATGGGCAATGACCTGATTCCAATAGCCTTTGTTTTATTAAGTGCCACTTGTATGGTTGGCTGCTTTATCCCGTATAGGATTGCAAAAGAATATTTGTCAAAAGTCAAGATATATCATTGTGGCGAGCATTATCATTACATATTCAGAGATGTTGAGATCCATAACGAAATACTTAAAAGAATAAATTTGAATAATCGTCTTAAGTAAGATGAAATCCTCCAAGCCAAAAAAATCCTCGCAGATACTGATTTACGGCATCGGCAATCCTTCGAGGCAGGATGATTCTCTTGGGATACTATTCGCTGAATCAATGCAGGTATGGGCGGAGTCAGAAGGACTTTCCTATATCTCGGTTGATTTCAACTACCAGCTGAATATTGAGGATGCCCTGAACATATCCGAAAAAGACCTTGTCATTTTTGCGGATGCTTCTGTGGAAGCTATTGATGATTTCAGTTTCCGGCCGATCCGGGCGTCAAAGTCGATAATATGCTCAAGCCATTCAATGGAACCTGAATCGGTACTTGCCCTCTGCAATGAGCTTTTCGGAAAGAAACCAACCTCATACCTGCTTACAATCAAGGGGTATTCGTGGGAGATGTCGGCTAAGCCAACCGAGAAAGCCATAGAAAATCTAGGAGCAGCGCTCAGGCATGTCAAAGCTTTTCTGGGGTAAGGAGGCCATGGTCGTATCAGAATGATGCGCCGGGCATCATGTTGTTGTTCTCCCATCCGGCCGGCCGGTTGATCGGGTAGGTTCTGTACTGGTTTTTCTGGTCGGTCTGGGACTCGCAGCCGCTCAGGACAAGCATTGCCAGCAGAACTGCAAGAATCAGAATTGACTTACTGATGAATTTCATTGGCTCCCTAAAAAAAAAGCTGCCGGAAAGGCAGCTTTTTAAATTTGCATTTTGCTGTGCTCCTCAGAAGAAGAGCATTTCATAGACCTTCATTTCCGATATCTGGAACACGATTGTCACGATAAGCAATACCAGGGTGACAATTGAAGTTATTGTAAAAGCTGTCGATGAAAACATATTCAAGTCCTCCTGTTAGTTTGCTGCCGGTGCTGCTGCATCTGCTGCCGGCGCCGCTGCAGGGGCTGCTGCCGGTGCTCCACCTTTGATCTTTCCCGGTGCCGCGGGGGCGGCTTCCTGCTTGGGTTCCGAAACGAAGAACACCTTGTCGCCCAGGGATACGCTTCCGTTCCTGAGATCAGGCATGATATCTGCAATCGCACAGTTGTCATTGACTTTTGTGATCTTTATCTTGGCAATATAATCACTGTTTCTTGAGACCATCATCACTTTGCCTTCAGGAAGGGCAACTGGGATTTCCCTCATCTTCCCCTTCTTGCCTTCCGGGATGAATATCTTGCTGTTCTTTCCGAGGTCGATGACTACGAAGTCCCATTTGTCGTTGACTTCTATGATCTTGCCTTCAAGCTTCCTTACGAGTTCTTCGGCTGCCTGAGGTATTTCCTTCACGTCTCCAGCATCGTCGATACCCATGGACTTCCTATATTCACTTTTCCAGTGGGCGAC
>JANYBI010000746.1 GCA_025360875.1 Lentisphaerota bacterium | reverse complement strand
GGCATATGCCTTTGAGTATGATGAATTGAAGACCTTTTCGAACCCGCGGTCGGCCGCGAAAAGATCAAATTCCTTCTGTTCCGGAATGGCTATAGGTTTCTTGTCCATGGTTGAGCCCAGAGCCCAGTGTGTTTTATTTTTATAATATACCATGGACTTGGCAAATAATCACGCCTTGAAAAGGATATATTTCCTGTTGGTAGTTAAGCCATTATTGGCTGTAATTCATGAAGATGAAGAACGCGCAATAATGTTTACCCGCCTATGGCGGCGCCGAAGGCGACCAGGGCGTTAACTACTAACAGAATTCTATAGAAGGGAATAACGGAAAAGCTTACAGTAGTCCCGCGGATTCGTCGAGTCCGAACATTATGTTCATGCACTGGATGGCCTGGCCGGAGGCGCCTTTTGTGAGATTGTCTATGCAGGAGTTGACGATCAGCTTGCCGGTATGTTCGTCATATGAGAATCCGATGTCGCAATAGTTGCTCATTGTCACGAACTTGGTATCTGGCTGCTTGCCATAGGCCAGCAACCTGACAAATTTCTCATTCGAATAAGCCTTCCTGTAGGCAGCTTCGACCTTCTCCTTGGAAAAATCCTTGGAGATATTTGCCACAATCGAGGAGCTTATCCCTCTGTTTACCGGAATCAGGTGGGGAATGAAATTGATCCTGACATCGCATCCTGCCGAAGCACCGAGTTCCTGTTCTATCTCAGGAAGATGCCTGTGTCCGACAACGCCGTATGCCCGGACGCTTTCGTTGCATTCGGGGAAGATGTATGCGAGATCAACTTTGCGCCCGGCTCCGCTTACGCCGCTCAGGCTGTTGACCACGATATTTTCAGGTGAAATGATCTTGTCCCCGAGAAGAGGGGCAAGCGGCAGGATTATGCTTGTCGGGTAGCAGCCCGGACAGGCGATAAGCTTCGCCTTCTTGATTTCAGCCCTATATCTTTCAGGAAGACCGTAGACGGCATCCTTCAGAAGTGCGGGAGCAGGATGGTCTTCCTTGTAATATTTCTTGTAGACATCAGTATTCTTCAACCTGAAATCCGTGCTGAGATCAATGACTTTCAATCCCTTCTTGAGCAGCGGAACTGCGAATTCTGCAGCTAGGCCGTGCGGGAGCGCAAGGAAAACGACATCGGATTTCCCGGCGATATCATCGGTGTCCGGAGCGGAAAAAATAAGATTGTTTCCGGCGAAACGGGGTAATACCTCGCTGACCTTGGTGCCGGCGTTCTGCCTGGAAGTTATTACGCTGATTTCGCAGTTTTCATGCCGCAGAAGGAGACGCAGAAGCTCTTCTCCGGAATATCCGGAAGCTCCAACAACAGCAACTTTGATCTTTGCCATAGATCCTTTCCATTGTATATATTCACCGGGGAGCTCCAGTGAATATTTACCAAGCATTGATTCCAATGCGCAATTAACGTTTTGAGAACTGGAAACGTTTGCGGGCGCCGGGCTGGCCGGGCTTTTTTCTTTCCTTGACTCGTGCGTCGCTTGTGAGCATTCCCGAGTTCTTGAGAACTGGACGGAGTGAAGGATCCTTCTTGATGAGGGCCCTTGCAATGCTGAAGCGAAGAGCACCTGCCTGCCCCGCAAGTCCGCCACCCTTCAATGTCGCATCAATGTCGACTGAAGAGGTGGACGAAGTCACCACGAGGGGCTGGTTGATGTAGCCACGGATGGCCTCTGTCGTGAAATAGGCTTCAAAAGGTTTGCCGTTAACTTTGATCTTGCCTGTTCCTGCCTGGAGTCTGACGCAGGAAACCGCTTCTTTCCTGCGGCCTGTTGCGGATATCATCTGGGTGCTCATTAATGTCTCCTGGATATTATTTCAATTAATTATAATTTAGCGATTTCCGGATTCTGCGCCTTGTGCGGATGTTCTGCGCCCGGATAGACCTTGAGTTTCTTGTAGAGTTCGCGTCCGAGCCTGCCGTGCGGGAGCATTCCCCAAACTGCGTCCTGGATAAGGCGTTCAGGTTTCTTAGCCCTGACTTCAGAAGCCTTGAGGGTCTTGAGACCGCTCCTGTATCCGGAATAGCTTACATACGTCTTTTTCTCATTCTTCTTTCCGGTCAGTTTCAGCTTCGAGGCGTTGATCACGATCACGAAGTTGCCGGTATCGATATGAGGTGTGTATGTGGGTTTGTCTTTTCCGCGGAGAGCATTAGCTATTCTCACTGCCAGTCTTCCGACAACAACGCCGTCGCCGTCGAAAAGAATGTATTTCCTGTCAAGTTCACCAACTTTTGCCAAAAATGTTTTCATTTATTCCACCAGTTTTAAATTCATTTTTACCGTAATGAATGCTTTATCTTACAAAAACAGCCTAAGACAATCGGGACGTGTATTTTAGTTCAAATCCCTGTTTTGTCAATTATATTTCATGATTTTCAGAAAAAATATACCCCAAAAC
>JANYBI010000311.1 GCA_025360875.1 Lentisphaerota bacterium | reverse complement strand
TGTTTCGCGATGGTCGCAGGAAAAAGGAATGCCGGTCCATTTCACGTGCCTCGAAATATCTCCGGACGCGGTACGGATAGCCAGGGAGAAGATCGCCAGGAACACAGGATTGCAAATCGAATTGAAACAGGAGGACGTCTTCACCCACAATCCTGTCGAACCATATGACTGCGCAGTCGCGTCAATGTGTTTCCACCACTTCGATGACGACAAGATAGTCGCTCTCATGAAAAGGCTGCGTGGATTCGTAAGGAGCAGCATCCTTGTGAATGATCTGCTCCGGTCGCCGTTCACCGTGTTTGGCGCAACGCAGCTGACAGCGTTCTCACATGAAGGGGTGAAACATGATGCCAGGCTTTCTGTCAGGCGCGGTTTCAAGGTCTGCGAACTTCGCAACATTCTCAACCGCCTCGACGGAGTTTCCGTGGAAGTCAGGCCTGCCTGGCTTTTCCGGATCTGCGCAATCGTGCGGTTTGACAATTTGAATAGTTTAAAGGACCAGAAATGAAATTCACAATTACAGGGATAGGCACCGCGACACCCAGGAACTTCATTACCCAGAAGGAGCTCCTGGAGCACTTCATGTCCAATTGCATACTTTCCCAAAAAGAGAAGCAGCTATACACACAGCTGCTTACCGGAGGGCAGATCAAGGGCAGATATGTCGGGGCCAGAACAATCGATGAACTCCTGTGCACGGATCCCGATCATCTTATAGGACGTTTCAGGAAATATGGGACATCGACAGCGGTTGAGGCGGCACGCAAGGCTATGGACAATGCAGGAGTCTCCGTGAAAGACATCAGGGGGTTGGTCGTCAACACATGCACCGGTTATCTGTGTCCGGGACTTTCCTCATACATCTCCGAGGAGCTTGGACTGTCCGGAGCTATCGGCATCCGGGACATCATGGGCATGGGGTGCGGAGCGGCAATACCTAATCTTGAATCCGCGTGCGGCATGGTCTCAGTTGCGGGAAAAGGTCCGGTATTGGGTATCGCAGTGGAAATCTGTTCAGCGACAATTTTCCCGGCCCACGATCCGGGCTTGATCGTAAGCAACTGCATTTTTGGCGATGGCGCGGCGGCTTACGTCATTGATTCATCCGGGAAATCCGGCAGGAACAAGCTTGCCACAATAATCGGATTCGAATCAGGAAACTATCCCGAATTCAGGGAGGAGCTACGCTATGTCAACGAGTCGGGGCTCCTCCGCAACCGTCTGAGCGTCAAGGTTCCTGTTATTGGCGCAAGGACAGTTTCCGAGGTCACCACGCGTCTCCTTTCCCGATTTGAGCTTTCGAAGGAAGACATAGGATGGTGGGTGGTGCATCCGGGAGGCTCGCTGGTCCTGGCACAGGTCGAAAAGAAAATGCGTCTTCCAAAAAACTCGCTGGACTTCTCATATGAAGTTTTTGAGAACTACGGAAACATGTCCTCGCCTTCAGTGCTTTTCGTCCTCGAACGTATCCTGAAAAAGGGTCATCCGGGACGCGGACAGAAGGGCCTGATGCTTTCCTTCGGCGCCGGCTTCACGTCGTTCGCAGCATTGCTTGAATTCTAACTACAAAGTCGCAAAGACAATTCATAGGCCGCAATTGCGGTTCCTGTCATCAGCCAATGAAGATGGGCTTCAGGTGTCTTTCCAGGATATTGTGCTCGACGTTCCTGCCAATCACATCGGAATAGACGATAAGCGCACCGTAATAGCGGTCGCCCAGCTCAACCGCGACTTTGTATCCGACATGTATGAGCTGGCGGAAGTTAGGATTGTAGTCCTTGCATTTCTGATCGTGGCGCAGCGTGGCCGCGAATTTCGCGGAATTCCATTTATTGACTTCGTCAGCCGAGGGCAGCTTGTCCTTCTTTATGTCGATGACAGTGGCATATGGCCCGCAGAGCTCATCGAATCTGCCAAGGGCGGTGACATAGATAAGTTTTGCGATCTCAAGCCCCTCGCCTCCGCCTTCGGCAAGTCCGATCACCTCCTCGAGCCAGGTAGTTCCGGCCGTCTTGACGTGAAGTCCTGCATTGTGTTTCTTAATGGCCTTGTTGATAGGCTTGTAGATCGAGAACTTGTCGCTGCCGGAATGTACGCTCAGCTTGAGATTCTGAGGAAGGGCGGAAAAGGTCTTGACGGCATAGGCGATCACTGCGAGATCCTGGTTGAACTCCTTCTCGAACTTCGCAATGTCACCCGAATAGTCCACGCCCTTGTTGAAGCGTCCGGTGAACTTTGGAGCAATCGTCTGGACCGGGATCTTCTCGTCTGCGATGGCGCCAAGTATGAACAGCAGCTCGAAAGGTGTCTG
>JANYBI010000689.1 GCA_025360875.1 Lentisphaerota bacterium | reverse complement strand
CATAAAGCTGTGCGAAAGATTCGGAATTGTCCTTGGAGGTTTCAAAATACATCCTGTGCTTCGCCTCATCGATCACCGCAGACGGCATTCCTTCGGAATACTGGATTTCCATCTGCTCGTGCAGCCCGAGTTTGGGAAGCTGGGGCCAGATCGGGGATTCGGGCATCTTCGCGAGGGAAACCTTTACTGCATAGTCGGGATCCGAAAAAGGCATGCTGCCAATGCCGGTTGCTGTGAACTTAGTTTTCATATGAATATTGCTCCTTTAATGTAACACAGGCTTCTAGCCTGTGATTTTTTATATTTTTTCACACAGGCAAGATGCCTGTGCTACATTTATTTCTTATACGCGTCCACCGCCTGCTTTATCGCCCTGATGTGGGCCGGTGTTGTTCCGCAGCAGCCGCCGATTATGTTCGCGCCAGCCTTGATGAGCTCGGGAACCTTCTTGGCCATTTCTTCGGGTGTCTCGGGGAATATGTCCACGCCGTTCACGTTCTTCGGAAGTCCGGCGTTCGCATGGACGAGAATGAATGCTTTCGGCGTGGCCGCCTTTATCTCCCTGACGATCTCGATCATGCGGTCTATTCCGTTTCCGCAGTTGGGGCCGATTATGTCTGCGCCGGCTTCAAGCGCGGCCTTGGCTCCGTCGGCCGGAGTGACACCCATCATTGTCCTGTATCCGCCATGGGCGGTAAGTTCGAATGTGAAAGTGCAGATAACTTCGCATTTCGTGTTTTCCTTCACGGCCCTGATGGCGATAGCGGCCTCATCGATGGCGCTCATCGTCTCGATGCAGATGGCGTCGGCTCCGCCTTTTTCCAAAGCGACAGCCTGTTCCTTGAAAGCCTTATAGAGATCATCCTCTGTGACATCGCCTATCACCAGCATTTTTCCTGTCGGACCTATGGAAGCGATGACCCATTTGCTGTCACCGGCGGCCTTGCGGGAAATTTTTGCGGAAGCGACATTTATCTCGGAAGTCCTGTTTGCCAGATGGTAGTGCTCGAGCTTGTAGCATGTTCCGCCGAAACTGTCGGATTCGACCATGTCCGCGCCGGCATCAATGTAGTTCTTAGCGACATCGAAGACGTCATTTGGGCGATCTACGCACCAGAGCTCAGGGCATTCGCCCGGCTTGAGCCCCTTTTTCTGGAGGAATGTGCCCCACGCGCCGTCTGAAACGAGAATTCTTCCGCTCTTTAAAGCATCAACAATTTTACCCCTAGCCATGTCGACCTCCTAAATTAAACAGATTTTGTAATTAACTGCACAAACAAAAATATTCAATCGAAGCCCAAAACATTAATTATCCGCCTTAAAAAATAAAAGCACGATTTCCTAGCTTTACAGTAAACTTCAAGTATTTTGCATGATAGTGCTAATATTTTTCCGAAGCGGAAAAATATATTTTGGAGATCAGGAAAACTTCGAGAGGATTTGATTGACTTGATTTCCGCATGCTTCGGCTTACAATAACTGGTGTTTGAACCATATCATAAAGAATGCTTGGACAGGATTACTGGATTTCCATTTGTTATTATCCTGCCAATCCAGTTATCCTGTCAAAATTAACATTAGGTGTCGATACATGAAATCCGACAGCAACAGGCCGAGATGTCCGGGGCAGGACATGAGATTCTGGAAGCCCGAAGACATATTCACCCTGAAGTGCCCGCACTGCGGGAACGAGATTGAATTCTGGAAGGACGAACCTTTCCTCATGTGCAAGAAATGCGGAAAAGAGAACAAGAATCCCAGGATCGATCTCGGGTGCGCGAAATGGTGCAAGTTTGCCGACCAGTGTCTCGGCAGAAGCGCCGATGCCGAGTCAGCAGCACCTATAATTGAAAAGGTGAAGGAGCTGCTGTCATCCCAGTTCAAGCTTGACGCCTCCGCCCTGAAGGAACTCGAAAAGGCGTGTAAGATGGCGGATCAGGTGCTGGGTGGTACCAAGTGCGATCCTTGCGTGGTCAAGACCTCGCTCGTAATCTTATTTTTTTCCGCGCGAGGAAAAAAATATGACGGTGCGATGCCTGAAATACTTGGCAAGGCTGGAATAAGTCCTGACCAGCAGGAGAAGATTCTCGCAATCGTAAAATCAGTAATCTCCGGCGCGGATGCTGGTTCGGAGGAGTTCGAGGCGGTCAGGAAGATCTTGGACAATAAATAATTTTACTGACCACAGAACACACAGATTACATCCGCCTTCGCATAGGAGCTACGGCGCGACAGGCAGAAAAATGAGTTGACTACAAAAAACACGATGGTAAAAGTTTATCCGTTCGTAGTCAAGCCATTATTGGCTGTGTATTTATCAAAGAACACGCAATATTGCGTTAACTACGAACATAAATCCAGTATTATTTTCTGCATGTCGCGCCGTAGCTTCTTTGCGAAGGCGGATGTGTGTGGTGGCGCTCTCTTATTTCTGCCGGAGTTTCAGCAGGCGGTAGACTTCCCTGCAAAGCTGGGGGAGGGAGACCTCGCTTTTCTCGTAGATCTCGTCGGAGAACCTTTCGGCTTCCTCATACGTCGAATCGGTGCTGTTAAGCCCCGTATAGACGACGATTGGCGGAGAAGTGTGGGGCCTGATCCTCCTTATCAGTTTTATGAGGTCTAGCCCCTGTCCCTTGTGCCCTTCGATGTTCAGGTCGCTCAGGACAAGTTCCACGTCTCCGGCCAGTACGAGATTCTCCGCATCTTCGAAATTACAGGTTATTACGCTGGCTTCCTGGAACATATGTGTGAACATGCGTTTCAGCACCAGGGCAATATCCATGTTGTCTTCGAAGATCAGGATCATCTTTAATTCCCTCCCGGCCCAGATTTGCAATATGAAGTCTCAGGGCTAATCTAGCATAAAACATGCCATTGGATGCCGGCAGGAAAGAATAATCAGAAGCTTTTCTCAGGTCCGTAATACTATCCGCCATTTCCGTGTTCTTTTTGCACATTTATTTCAGAGCTTATTGTTAAGTTTTTGCGCAGCAAAACCTTAACAATTGTATTTTTCGTGTCATTCGTGTGTTTCGTGGTTGTCATTTTCTGTGTAATCTGTGGTTAAAATCTTTTGGTTGCGGCTCAAGCTGCTCCAGGCAATTACTGGTTTTCAGGTCAGATCTGAGCTCCAGCGCGTGAAGACGGATGTTTTACACTCCTGATACGGCATTGTGCGCTATCGCCTTTAGGAAATCCGCGTCCTTGCGTGTGATCTGGGCTGGCTTGAACTTCATTTTACGGACGTCCTTCCCATAGAAGAATTCCAGCCAGACGCAGCCGCCGAGGAATTCGCCTGCGATGTTCGCATGATGGCTGTCATATTCCAGAACCTTGACCCCCTTGTCATCCCTCCAGTAATATCCGGCATGCAGGGAATTCCTGTCCTTCGGGAGGTTGGGGAACACTGCCTTCTTGAAGTTGAACTCACGGTCGGGCACGAACTTCCATTTTGGGGATTTTGCCGCGAGCTGGAATGCGTCGCCTACCGGGATGATCCTCCTTATCCTGAGTTCCGATGCGATCTTCGCATATGCATTCTTAAGATCACGGTACATCTTGTCAGGAGTAAAGTCCTTTTTGAAAATACTCTTGTCATCAGACCTGTATGCCCAGGTCTGGTGGAAGACGATCTCCGCATATGGGGCATATTCCTTTATGTAGTTGCAAAGACGTCTTCCCCAGGGCCTGTATGTATCGATAAGGAAACTGTGCATGCTGTACTGCTGGATCGTCACATAGTCCCATTTTTCGCCCTTGAGCATCTCCTTCAGCCCCATCTTCTTGCCATTGTGCCTGTATGGCTTGCCTTCAGTGTCGCGGAGATTCTGCTCATGCTTCATCGCCAGCTTGTAGTGCGTCTCCAGCGGACACCCGCCGATGCATGCATGGCCGAAGACCAGCTTGCCTCTTGTGCTTCTGACTATCTCATTGAGAAATTTCGTTGAATTACCCGAAAAACTGTTTCCAACCGCAAGAATTTTCATGATATCCCTTCCGAATTACTGTCGGTTTGTAAAAGACTTCGTCATTTCATGCTCTTCATGACAACGTCAAAACACAATAGTCCGCCGCAGATATATGCCGGCGAACTGAACAGGATCGATACGGCTTTCGCGATATCGGCATCCTGGTCGCTTATCGCAGGCAGCTTGACTCCCATATCCTCTAACCTGCCCCATACTGTCAGATAGAGCTCCATCGCGATTATCGAGACGAAGAAAGGGACATGGATCAGCCCGATCACCGGATTGAGCTTCACACTCCAGTAGGCAAGCATCAGGAAGGAAAGATAAAGACCGCTTGAAAAATCATACAGGATTATCCATAGCTTGCTGCGGACATACAGCAGATATCCGAGGTTGGACACTACGAAAAGCAGGTATACTGTCACATAAATTTTCACCCATAATGGCATGCGCGCTTTGTTCCATCACTATTTATAATGTATTTTAACAATCTCAGGCAAGATACCCTTTCCTGAAATATATAAGTATATCACAGCAATTCAAAGATAAATTTTTCACGAATGGATATGAGAGAAAAATTTGAAGTCAACGGAATAATCCTTGCGGCCGGCATCGGCACAAGACTCCGTCCCGTCACCGATTTCATTCCGAAACCGCTCTTGCCTGTGGACGGCACGCCCCTGCTTGAGTCAATTATCCTGAAGATGAAAAATGCCGGGATTGCGAAAATCGCAGTGAATACCCACCATCTGGCGGAACGCATAGAGACATTTGTTAAGAATTCGCCGCATGCCGGATATGTCACCATCTACCATGAAAAGGAAATCCTCGGAACGGGTGGTCCGCTTGTGAACGCCAAAGATCTTCTTTCCGAAACAGACTGTTTTATCCTCTATAACGGTGACATCCTTTCCGATCTTGATGTAGGCAAGCTTCTCGATTTCCATAAGGCGTCCGGAAAGATGGCGACAATGGTCCTGATCAACGGTCCTGAGAACAGGGTCCTGACTTCCCTGGAGACTAAGACTTCAGGCACTGTGATCGATATTCTCGGCAAGCTCGGGAAGAGCTCGGCTTCCGCCAGGCTTCTGACTTATACCGGCATCGCCGTCTTCTCCAGGGACATATTCAAGTATCTTCCTGAACAGCCAGTGAACTGCTCGATTATAACCGCGATACTGGATGCCTTGAAGGACAAGCCTGATTCCGTTGCCGCGTATCTGCCGGAGAAAATATTATGGAATGACATCGGGACCGTAGCCAAATATTTCTCGCTGATTTCAGCCCCGGCGAAACATAAAGCCCAGGCATCTGCGGTATCAGAAATTAAGGTATATCCTCTTGTTGAACAGGGCTCGAACAGGAAATTCTACAGGATCAGCTATCCGGATTCATCGAAAGTTGTCATGGCATCATATGCGGAGGACCAGGATTTCGACAGGTTCATAAGGGCCGGCAACTATCTTTTCAGAAACGGACTTGGCACACCTCAGATCTTCAGCCATGACAAGGCGCAGCTGGCCGTCCTTATGGAAGATCTTGGCGATGAAACCGTCCATCACCTGCTGAGGAAGAAGAACAAGGGGGAAGTGTACAGGAAGGTGATTGACTGGCTTGTCGAATTCCAGAAGAGGACCTGCGAGCTGGGCGATGAATGCCGCAGGGAAATAGACAGGTCTTTCGACTATCCGGGTATTCGCTGGGAGACGGAATATTTTACGGAGAATTTTCTGAAACGGTATCTGGGAGTAAGCGACGAAAAATGCGCTGAGCTCCAGGCGCGTTTCGACACGCTAGCCCAGGAGTCATTGAAGCAGCCGCAGGTTCTTATACATCGCGATTTCCAGTCCCAGAATATCCTGATCAGGGACGACAATGTCCGGATCGTGGATTATCAGGGGACAAGATATGGGCCTGTCGCCTACGACCTGATGTCGCTTCTCAAGGATGCCTATGTCGATATTCCTGCAACTCTCAGGAGAGAGATGCAGGAATATTATTATAGGAAGACACAAGAGACAGGAGTTAAAGAGCTGACTTTTTCAAAGGAACAGTTCAGGAAATATGCGGTAGTCGCAGGACTCCAGCGGAACATGCAGGCGCTCGGGGCATTCACGTTCCTTTCACTGGTCAAGGGAAAACAGAAATATCTGGGCTACATCCCGAACGGGGTAAGAAACCTGATTGAAGGGATTGACGAACTCGAACTATTGCCTGACAGGCCAGTGACGCTCACAGAGCTTCTGGGAATCCTGGTCGATAATCCGAAATTTGAAAGATGAGCGGAGCATCATCAAAATGAATTGTTTCTTTGATGTAGTGTTCGCCGTCCCGGCGAAGACAATGTAACACAGGCATCTTGCCTGTGATTCTTTTCTTGTACGAGACGGACAACTCTACATCCTGGAAATCCTGTCAAATATCTCTTCACAGTTTTCTTTTACGTTAGGCGCTTCGCCTGACCTTGGAGTGCTGAAGCGATAGATTCAGCCTTGTTCCCTGCGAAGTTTGCTTCGCAGAAGAAAGGCGGTATCTTCGTTTCACTTCGCTACGCGCACTCCATGTGACTCGTTCTCCCGTGGAAAACGAATCAATAAATAGTATGGATATAGAACGCTGGTTTTCTCGCTAGGGGGTTAAGCCATGTCAACTAAGGAGTGATTAGCAATAATTTGCATCGTGTGTATTAGAGATCTGCCTATCGTATTTCTTATGAAAATCATCAATTGACTTAGACTGCTTCCAAAGGGCAGAGATGTATTCAAATTCATCCTCAAACGGTTTCACGAACGGTTCGATATCCGTGGCATATTCGCAATTCCGGCCAAGCATTACCAGCCAATTCGGATATCCCAGGTTCCTGTAAAGGGCATCTATAATCGGTTCGAGTTCAACTATGCTTATGGTGCCCGCCCTATAGCTATCGTGCAAGCGGACTAATAATCGACCAGCCAATACCTCTTCTTGAAGGGCATCCGGTTGCAGATAACGATGGACAATATTTTGCGCGAGGCATTTCGCCTCTGAGTCATTCGACGAACCAGCGAGGAGTATTATGTCTGCATCTCCCTCGTTTTCGTTTTCCGACAGTCGTGCCACTGCCCAATCGACACACTCTTTCAGCCCACAGATACCATGCTTGTAGGCGAATAGTGCATTTTGAAGTGTTTCGACAGAGTTCATGTCTAAATACCTAATTATCAGCATGTGTAATTACCTCAAGAGTACCGATTTCTTGCTTTCAAGAAGCAGACTCTTTATCCGTTAATTTAGCCAGTTCGAGCGACAAGTCAACAAGCTCGAGA
>JANYBI010000644.1 GCA_025360875.1 Lentisphaerota bacterium | reverse complement strand
CGGATCGAGATCGTCATACCGACGCATTACCACGGGGATCACATCGAAAATATTCCGGAACTCGTGGCGATGGAGAAGACAAAGGTCATAGCCCAGGAGGCGGTCGCCTCCGCGATCCAGCATCCCGAACGCTTCAATCTGGCGGCTTCCCTCCCTTGGTATGGCACCCGGTATTTCAACATCGACGTTGATCAGGCCATGCCGGACCGCGCCGTGATGAAATGGAAGGAATACGAACTGGAATTCTTCCGTCTTGGCGGACAGACATTCCACGCTGGAGGGCTGTCCACAATCGTAGACGGACAACGCGTTGTCTTCGCCGGAGATTCCATGGGCTGGCAGGTTCCGCTCTGCTACAACGACAGTGAACCGGTTGAACGCGGATCGCTTTATTCTGTCCAGCAGCTCCTCGCCAGGCGTCCTCAATTGCTGGTCGGCGGCCATGGCTGGGTGAATAAGAATCCGATGCCTCTGCTGGAGCACCAGCTCCGTCTGGCCAAAAGGATGGTGGAGACATACCGGGCTCTCAGCGCCCATGATGACCTGAGAAAGTTCTTTGATCCTTTTATATAGATTCTCTTATTTTTTAACACGGAGATATGAAGATAGAAAAATTATGGAAAAGAAGAAACCACATATAAGCTGTAAAAAGATCGGCTCGTTTGACATCAACGACTGGAAGACCGCTGATTCCCTCTTCAGAACTGCGGATTTCGCAAATTACCAGCAGGGATGGGCGGACACTCCTGTGGCTGGATTCCGTCCGGCAAAAGCTGCGGCGGCATGGACCGACAGTTCGCTGGTAGTCTATGCCGAACTTTCCGATGACGACATCTTCAACGAGATTCCGGAAGAGGATTTTAACAAGATTGCGATCAATCACGGGGATGTCTTCGAAATTTTCCTCAGACCCGAGGGGCAGGAGGCCTATTACGAGATCCATGTGTCGCCCAACAACCAGAAATTCCAGCTCAGGCTTCCGTTCCCCGGATGCTTCAAGAAAATGAAATCAAAATTCAAATCTCCCGAGGAGATGATGGAATCGTACAAGGTCAGCCAGCCCTCTGTGAGGAGCAATGTGCGGATTGACAGGCCTGCGCGGAAATGGTGGGTGATCACCGAGATTCCGCTTTCAATGGTGGCTGAGGATCATCCGGTGAAGCCGGGTACGAAATGGAGATTTTCATTCTGCAGATATGACTACACACGGCCTGACAAGACACCAGTCTATTCATCGACGTCCCCTCATTCCGCTATCAACTACCATCTGGTCGATGAGTACGGAACGTTGGAATTTGTCAAGAAATGAGATATGAAAAGAAGGATTTTTAGCGGCCTGCGGATACTGGGGAAGAGCTGGTCTTCCGGGGCGAATCTGTTCAATCTCATCTTCTTCGGGCCGGAGGGTAGTGAACCACCGCCCTCGCTGCGCTGGTCTCTGCGCAGGGTTATTCTGGCGTGGCTTTTCGGATCGGCCTGGATGTATCTGGTGACTGGTGCGGCCCTGACACGCTATGCGGAACTGCTTGGGGTTTCTGAGTTCGGTTTCGGAATACTTGCCGCACTGCCGTTTCTCGGTCCAATGATTCAATTGCCTGCAAGCTTCCTGCTGGAACGATATGGCTATCGCAAGGAGACTTTCCTCTGGGCCTGCACGATCCACCGTTTCCTGTGGCTCGTAATTGCCGGTCTGCCATGGCTGGCGCCGTCATCTTGGCAATGGCCTGCACTGCTGATCCTGATGCTCCTCTCATCAATACTGGGCAATGTCGCCACTCCGGCATGGATGTCATGGATGGCGGATCTTATTCCCGGGCGCATCCGGGGCCGCTATTTTTCGCGCCGCATCCAGATGGGACAGGCTACGGGTTTCGTACTGTCAATCCTGGCCGGTCTTGCACTCGACTGGCCTTCATTCGGTCCGACGGTTTCCGATTACTGCGGTTTCTCGCTTTCGTGGCCTGTGGAAGAGCAGGCCAGACTCCTGCGCAACACGATCAGCGGCATGTTTGCGCTGGCTGGAGTACTCGGCATGATAGACATCCTGCTGTTCATCAGGATTCCCGACGACAAGTCGCTGATGCATCATCCGCACTTCAACCTGAAGGAGCTGATTGTCAAGCCGCTTACAAACCCGAACTTCAGGCGGTTCCTGGGATATTCCGCGACCATGACATTTGCAACCGGATACATTGGCCAGTTCATCTGGCTCTATCTTTTCAACGAGGTCGGCATGAGCAATTTCCGCGCAAATATAATGCTTGTGTCCATCCCCATCCTGGTAACGGCATGCACATATCCCCTGTGGGGCAGGATCATAGACCGCTTCGGTTCGAAACCTGCGCTGCTGATAGCGGGAATGCTTGTCATAAACGGGGCGACAGCCTGGATCTTTGTGACCCGTGACCATTGGGTACTGGGCTATGTATTTGTGATGGTTGCGACGATGGCATGGCCAGGAATGGATTTGGCCGCATTGAACCTGCTTCTGCGGATGACCGATGCAGGCGATAAGAACCGGGCCAGTTCGGCAGTGATCGCCATAAACAGTTTCGTGGTCGCGATCGCAGGAACTCTCAGCGGCCTCTTCGGTGGCGCCGTAGCCGAATTTCTCGGCAAGAACTGGCATACCACTTTCCTGGGATGGCCGATCTCCTATCACGGCGTGCTTTTCGCCATCTCGGGCGTCCTGAGGGCGTCAGCCCTGATATGGCTGTTGTCGCTCACGGAGACAAGAGGGGCGGCGCCGCGTGAGGCGCTGCACTATATGGTCACCAACGTCTATTCAAACCTCCAGCAGGCGACATTCTTCTCGATGCGCATGCTTTCCACTGCGGCAAAGCTGACGTGGCGTCTGCCCAAGTCGGCAAACCGCGGCGGACGGAAAAAAGGTTAGCCCCCTGTTGCGTTCCGAGAGCATCGGAACCATACGAAGGAGAAGGGCTGAGAAAATAAAATCAGATATTGCATCTTCCTGACGACCCTGCAAATCCACCCTGGGGCCACGAAAGAAACTAAGGTGATGACTAAGTGAGAAGCTAAGGGAGAAATAATTCGGCTCCTTGAGCAGAATCCCAAAATAACGATACCTGAGATTGCGAAAGAGCTTGGTCTGTCCGCCTCAGGAATAGAATTCAACTTCCGCCAGCTGAAAAAGCAGGGAAGAATAAAAAGGGAAGGTTCCATAAAAGATGGGATCTGGAATGTTCTGCCCTGAGCGCCTTGATTCGGCGGGAAAGCCATCGTTAAAACCTGCCTACACTCATAGTTACAGTGTAATCTCTACTGCAAATACGACTCCGCCTATGATCCATTCCCTTTGACAATCCTTCTCCATTAAGCGGAAGAAAGCGCAGAGAAAAAGGTTGGAAATGAAACTAGGGGAAAGATTATTGAACTTATGCAGGCGGATCCCTGCGTAACCGTTCCCCGTATCGCCGAGTTGCTTGGCCTTACTGAAAAAGTGGTCGAGTATCACTACTTTAGCCTCAACAGGCATGAACATTTTGAAAACCCGTTATCTGGTCGTTGCGTCGGTTGTTGATTGATTGCTCCTTATGGATGGTGTTAAGTGGGGCATTGTTTTTCCAGTACAAGGAAGTATCTTAGGACAGGAGATCAGAAATATAAAATCATGAAACAGACAGTCTACATAGAAACAACTGTCATCAGCTACCTGACAGCAAGACCGAGCAGGGATATTGTCACCGCCGGTCATCAACAGATTACAAGGGAATGGTGGGACAGAGCCCTACCGAAATTCCGTGGATACATTTCACCTTTTGTACAAGATGAGATTTCAGGTGGCGATGCGGAAGCGGTAAAACTCAGACTGCAGGCTGCTGGAAAACTTTCTGTTCTTGAGATAACTCCGGAAGTCCTGACACTTGCGGACATTTATTTCCGTGGTCTTGACATTCCCGCCAAGGCAAGGACCGATTCCCTTCATCTTGCAGTGGCAACTGTCCATGGGATGGACTATATTGTATCATGGAACTGTTCCCATATTGCAAACGGCAGGATCATTTCCAGAATCGACGAGATAAACAGGGTGCACGGGATAGGAACACCTGTCATATGCACACCCGAAGAACTGATGGAGGATTGACATGTTCAGAGATCCCATAGTTGAAGAAGTCAGGACGGTAAGGCGGAAGATCGAAGATAAACTTGGCAACGATCCTGAAAGGATTTACAGACACTACATCAATGTGCAGAAGAAAATATGCAAGTCCAGGCTTGTCAACCGTACTCGTAAACCCATCCCCTCATTGTCCAAGGCAAGCTGAATTTAGTGTCTATTACGTCTTCACATATGATCCAGTCATAGCTAAAGCCGTGTGTAGATATAGTTGAACTCAAGGAATCTTGGAATGGGATGTCCTGAATTACCTTCCAGCTACTGTTTTAGCCTCATCTCAGAGGGCACATCAGCTATCGCTACAAACCAGACCACTTATAATTATGGTTTCGCCTTTGGCCCCCTTGGCAATCGCACTACATCTACAAGCACTGAAACAGGCACTTCCGTGACTAGGAATTATACCGCGAATTCATTGAACCAGTATACAGCCATTACCAATCCTACCGCAGCTCCGACTTATGATGATGATGGGAACACTGTCAACTGCCCTATGTCGTCTGGGAACTGGACAATGACCTGGGATGCGGAGAATAGGCTGATTGCTGCCGAGAAGACAGGGCAGAGGCTGGAGTTCAAGTATGATTATGCGAGCAGAAGGGTGGAAAAGAAAGTCATAGGCAACGGGAATGTAAATACTGATGAGAGGTTCGTGTATAATTACTTCCTCCAAATCGAGCGACTAGACGCATTGAACAATAATGCGATCGAGAGGGCAAGGATATGGGGAGGGGAAGAGAAGATTATTTCCGATGTGAATTCGTTAGGTGTGTCATCTTATGCACTTGGAGATGCCAATAAGAACATCACCGAGTATCTGGAAGCTTCTGGCAACATGCAGGGACATTATGAGTTTTCACCGTTCGGGAAAATTACGGTTGCTTATGGAGCAAATCCAGATGCCTTTGATTTTAGGTTCAGCAGTGAATACTTCGACCAGGAGACAGGATTAGTGAATTACAACTACAGGTACTACAGCCCTGAACTCGGAAAGTGGTTGAGTAGGGATCCGATTTTAGAAAATGCTGGGGTAAATCTTTATTCGATGTGCTCAAATAATCGGTTCTTCTGCACTTTAAAACATAAAGCATGTAGTAAGGCGGAACCCTTTCAATATCAAGTCGCAATCCGGCATAACCGGTCGCATGCGCTCCCTTTTATTCCGTTTGCTTGCCTTGACATTTTCAGGAACCCGCCTGG
>JANYBI010000628.1 GCA_025360875.1 Lentisphaerota bacterium | reverse complement strand
CTTTAATGCGAGAGTCGCACCAAACCGTATTCCCAGCAAGGTTATCTGCGGATCCTTAAAACGTTTCTGCAGGCAATTGACACCTGTGCGGATGTCTTCCAACCAATTTGAGGGAATAAAATCCCGGACATCTCCTCCGCTGTCACCACAGGCACGGAAATCCAGCATAAGCGACGCATGGCCAATGCCAGCCAGTTTGCGGGCGAGTTCGACCAGCACACGGTGAGAGGCTTTTTTCTCTTCAAAGAACGGATGGCAGAACAGGAAAACCTTGTTTGAAAAATCCTTTTCAGGCATGAAAAAAACGCTGTAGAGCCGCGCGTTACCGCCATCGATGAAAAAAGCTTCCTGGGTCATCCTGCACCTGTTATCCTATTTCCTCCTGGACCTTACAAATTCGGCGATACTGGCAACATCTTTAAAGAAGGACAGTTTGAATTCCTTGGGTTTGAAGGTCACCCCGTAAAGCTCTTCCACCCCGACAACGATCTCCATGATATTGAACGAATCAATACCATATGTTTCAATCAGTCCCTTGTCGTTTTCGATCTCTTCAGGTTTGATTTTCAGGAAAAGACGTTCGACGATCATCTCTTTTATTTCCTGCTCGATATTGTCATCCATGGTACAGTCCTTTCTTGTTGCTGCCATCCCCTGGAGGCAGTATGAATGGTTGCGATATCAGTTTCCAAGATACCTAGTGACCGAGTGTCCCAGTTAAATTACAAATTCTCAAACTCTTGGCAACTTTGTCTCTTGGACACTTGGACACTTCTCCTAAATTACCCAATCATCCTTCATCTCCTGGGATGATCGTGTTTAGTTACAATACCTCAAGCTCTCCGATATCCGTCAGGCGTCTGGCGGGAATATGCCGCCATTTCGCATCCTTCTCCGGGGGGCCCTGCTCCTTCTCAAACATATGCTTCCAGCGCTTTTTAAAGATCAGATTATGTTTCACGATCAGATACGTGTTTGGCAGGCTTTCCGTACCTTCCGTCGTGACACTTTCAAAATGGTACATCTCGACCGCCGGCTCATAGAAAATCTTAAAGCCATGCGAACGGATTCGGTAGCACAGATCAATATCCTCATATTCCACGGGATTGAAAATCTCGTCAAAGCCACCAAACTCATCCAGAATAGATTTTTTTGTCATGCAGCAGGCGCTTATCAGGCACTGCACTTCCTTGCGGACATTATAAATTGGTTCATTCCTTCCTTCGCCGCGGCCTATGAATTGGACCCGTCCAGCCCGTGTGACAGCGGCTCCGGCGCACTGGATGTCATACGGTGCGAAAGGATAGATGATCTTCGGCCCGACCATTCCAGCATCAGGAGCCTGCAGGTCCTCTGCCATCACCTTCAGCCAGGTACGGTTCCGGAGGGCAATGTCATTGTCACAGAAGGCAATCAATTCGCCTCTGGCAGCTTTGATCCCCTGGTTTCTGGCCGTCGAACATCCGATGTTGCCGGAATTGAATATCAGCTGGACATTGACCTTGTGGCTGCTGGCTTCCTCACGGAATTTCTTCAGCCATTCCGCAGTACCGTCCGTCGAACCGTTATCAACTATCACAAGTTCCCAGTCAGGGTAGTCGGTAGCCAGCAGGCTGTGAATGCAGGTCCGGGTATAGTCGATCTTGTTGTGTGACAGGATCACTACGGATATTTTCGGCTGAGCACCCATTTAAGAAAAACCTTTTTTAGACAGGATTACAGGATTTATATGATTTTCTCAATTCAAATATCATGTCAATCCGGCCTGCCCGCCATAGCTCAGTGGCGACGGCGGGTTATCCTGTCAACTTAATTATGTCTTCGAACATAGTTCATGTACAGCCCGGACAATTGCCGCGCGATCCGGCATGGCCGCCCTTTCCAGGGAAGGGCTTGAGGATACCGGCACGTCCGGCAAAGTCAGTCTGCGTACAGGAGCATCAATATAATCATATACCTGTTCGAATATCCGGCAGGCGATCTCGGCTGAAACACCGCATGACCGCGGCTCTTCAGCCACGATCAGGACTTTTCCGGTATTTTTCACCGACTCCACGATAATACTTTCGTCCAGAGGATGAAGAGTTCTCAGATCTATCAGATCAACCAGGATCCCCTGTTTTTCCAGTATGTGGGCCGCAATCTGGGCCTCGTGCGTCATATATGAATATGATACTATGGTCACATCGCCGCCCTGATGCAGATGTCTGGGGCCTGCAAGCTTGGTTATCCCGGGATTCAGCACACAATCGTCCTTTATGGGATAAAGCAATTTATGTTCCAGGAATATGACCGGGTTGTCATCGTATATCGCCGCCTTCATCATGCTGTATGCATCTTCGACAGAGGACGGTGCGACAACTTTCAGGCCGGGCGTATGACAGAACCAGGCTTCCAGATTCTGTGAATGTGTCGGACCGTAATTCCGTCCGGCACCGCCGACAGCGCGTATGACAAGCGGACATCTTGCC
>JANYBI010000586.1 GCA_025360875.1 Lentisphaerota bacterium | reverse complement strand
TTGAGAAGGGCGAACAGTTTCGACTCACAGTCTTCGACATTGATAAAGTCAAGGAGACCATGCTGCTGGGCGGTGTCGAACCGTCACTCACTATGCGTATCAATCTGGCGGAGAAACTCGACGCGCTCAATGTCCCATTGGAAAACCGGCTGTTGCAATCGATAACTGTCGGAAACGTCTCGAACACGGACTACCTGATGGCGGGCAACGGAGCTAATGCTGCAGGCAGCGGGTACTCATTAGGTATTCCTGTATTCTCGGAGAAGTGACTTATGGCTGAAAACCAACAGAATTCCGAAGTCAGGATGGAAACTCCATCCCGGAACGAATTCTGGCTGTACCTGATTATCCTGGTGGCGGCTTGCGGACAATGGTTTATCGGCGGGACGCTTACCTCGACTGGCGAACTCCAAGGACTTTCTCTCCCAGTGGCGACGCTTGTGCTCGTGGCCGGTGCAGTTATGATATTCCTGTTGCGCAAAGGGAAACTCGTGGCGCCAGTTATTCCCTGGTCGCATGGACTCTTTCTTGCGGCAGTCTGCCTTGGTCTTGCAGGCATGAACCGGACAGACCTCCCCGGCGCGCTGGTGAAAATCGCACAGCTCCTCGAAATATTCGTCGTCGCCTGGTATTTGTTCTATTCGGCAAAGGGTGGGAGCCGTTCTGCGGCGATCACTGCCGCCGGGATTGTCGGGTTGGTGCTGGTCCTTGCCGGTCCCGCCGACATCCATGCCTTGCGACTGTTCGGACTGAGTGACAGTAAACACGAGGCGCTGGTTGTCATATCCTTCCCATTCCTGATACTGCTCCTCGGGCGGTCGCCGGTCCGGGTGTTCTGGATGATCATGGCTCTCTCGTCTGTGGTGGTGGGTTGCAACTTCAGCAACGGAGGTCTGATTGCCTCATGGACAATCGTGTTCGGCCTGACCTGCTTTTTCACTAAAAAGTCACGACTGATACCGGCGCTGGCACTGATCCTTTGCACGGTCGCGCTATCGCTGGCGGTACATTCCAGTGAGACCAATCCCTGGCGATCATTTTCAAGCTGGTATGATTCAACGCATAAGAAACGGCTGGCGATTGAGAATTCCGCCACCTGGCTTGCACCGGCGCAATATCCGTTCGGAGGCGGACTGGGCCACTACAAGCAGACAATCAATTCGTTGAAACAGTTCCTGCCGGACACTCCGCATCCGGACGACAAAAAAATTCCACGTGACGCGAACAGCCAGTACCTTTTGATTCTGGTCGAGGCCGGGACGCCGGCGGCAGTCATGCTGTATTGCCTGTTTGTGGCGATGATCTTCATAGGCATCCAGAAAATCCGTGCCGTCCGTTATCATCAGGACCGTGCCGAGGCTGTCGCTGTGACCTGTGCCGTATTGGGGCTTATGCTTGCCGGACTGTTCTGCGTGACATTGTCCCGCGGTATCGGAATTTGGGCGGGGGCGGTACTCGGACTTTGTGCCCAATACCAGCCACCGGTAGCAGGACGGCGCTGGATCTGGCGGTTCATTCCGTTTCTGCTCATGCTCGCTGGCGGTCTTGGAATAATGCTCCTGGTAAACCGTCAGCCCGACAATCCGGATCACCGGAGCGCAGTCAACAATTATATCGTGGCCAACTTTACCGCGGTCAATTCAGTACATCCCAGGCCCGTGATCGAGATTCGCACCCTGGTCGAAGACAAACCGGAACCTGCAATTCATGTCGAGGCCGAATCCTCCCAGCGGATCACCGGACATTTCCGGATTGTCCAGTCCAATGGGGCGTCCGGGAACAAGGCGTTGGAAATTCCCAGAGGCGCGCCCCGTGGCGAAAGCAAGGCCAGCTACGATCTCGACATCCCGGCTGACGGTGAATACATCTTTTCCGCGCGTGTGCTGTGGGGGGACGGATGTTCCAACAGCCTTGCGTTCGCCATCGGCGACAGCAAGTTCTTCATCAGCAGTGAAACCTTCAATTCCTGGCACGTCCTGGAATCCAAACATCCGCTGGCGCTGAAGAAAGGGCTGGTGACCCTGAACGTCCAGGACCTGGAAGACGGCACCACTCTTGATTACTTTGAACTCCGGCCATGCAAGAGACCGTGACCTGCCCAATGCGGTCACGTGACAACCAAAACATGCCCACAGATGACATCCTTCGACAAGCTCAGGACAGGCAGATAAAAGAAGTATGATAAAATCAAGTCATTTATATCTCGCACAGAGGCGCAAAGACGCAAAGAAAAAGCATTTTAAAAGAAAATTTGAGGCGAACCTTTCTGATTCGCGGATTTCCACTTAGTGGCTTAGTGCCTTTGTGCGAGATATATTCCCGATGGGAAGCGTACATGAAAAACAAGAAGATGCCGGATAGTAGTACGAAGTTATCGAAGGTAATACGAGAAAGAGGGTTGCTTTGATTTTTAAAAGAGGCAATTTCAAAATTGCCTCTTTTGAGCTGATTGCTTAAGTTGGAGTCCAAGTCCCGACGCCCTCCGGGGCCGGGATCTTCGACTTCAGCTTGCATATTTTGTTTGTAGTAGGCGAATTTATACGCCGTTATTCTTTTTTAAGAACGCGCAATTAATTGCGCTACTACGAACGAATTCAAGACAAACTAAAGTTTGAACTCCAACAGGGCTTGTTTCCGCAACAACCGTTTTCGGGAGTTTTGAAATCAGCTCAAATATAATTTTTCTTCGTGTTCTTCGTGCGCTTCGTGGTGAAAACGATTTCGCATGGATTACAGGAACTTTCAGGACTTCTCCATATTCTCATATTGAAATTCCCTACCTTTTGGATTATTCTTCGATATGGCGAAAAATAATAATCCTATATGCGGCGAACCTCCGGCGGATCCTCCGCCTGCTAAGGAAGAATGGGATAAGACCATGCCGCTCAATCCTGACCTGTTACGGAGCACAGCGAGCCGTTCCGGGAACTGGAACAAGGGCGACATTATTATTGACGACTTTGTCGTAGTTGATACGCTGGGCGAGGGCGGGATGGGAAAGGTATACAAGGTGCGGAGCCGTTCAACGGGAATGTGCTTCGCGGTCAAGTATGCCAAAGATCTCAGCGAGACGGCACAGCGTAATTTTCTGGCGGAACTTCAGACCTGGATAGGCCTGCCGGAACATCCGAATCTGGTGGCCTGCCGTTTTTTCCGGACAATGGGCAACGATATCCTGATATTCGCGGAATTTGTTCCGGGAAACAGCCTGGAAGACTGGATCGAATCGCGAAAACTTTACGCCATGTACAGCAAGGATCCTAAAAAGGCGCTGGAGCGGATGCTGGACATTGTGATACAGTTTGCCTGGGGACAGCACTGCCTCCACATGCTGGGTCTTGTGCATCAGGATGTGAAACCGGCAAATGTACTTATGACCCTTGACATCAAAAAGGGCTCTGTGAGAGCTCAGATCACCGATTTCGGACTTGCCCGTTACCGCGCGAGCCGCGGAGAATTCAATTCAAACGTGGCGGCTCAGAAAAATCTGATGTTGAGCTGTGGAGGAATGACCCCCTTATATTGTTCGCCGGAACAGGAGAAAATACAAAAACTGACATTCAAGACGGATATCTGGAGCTGGGCGGTGTCAGTTCTTGAAATGTTCAGCGGCGGAGGTTTCTGGAATTCCGGTGCCGAGGCCGGGGCGGCACTGGAGGAATTCGTAAAAAGCGGAGCCTGCAGGGAGGGAATTCCCCGGATGCCGCAGGAACTGGTTGGGATCTTAAGGGAATGCCTGACAGTTGATACGGAGCGGCGCCTGGACAGTCTGGGCAAAGCGGGCGAAAAGCTGAAAGAGATTTATCGACGTGAGATCGGTGTGGAATATGTCCGGGACCTGCCGGAGCCTGTCCTGAAAAGTGAACATAGGAACAGGGTAAACGATCGCAAGTCGAAAGCGGGCGGCACTTGGAAAGATCCCCGGATATGGCTGGAGCAGGCCTTGAAAGCGGAAGGGCGTGAGCTCGCGGAAGCCGACAGGATCATTCCACAGCATGGGGATTCGCGCCGCGGACAGCTTGTGGCTGAACTGGCAGGATTTGACGCGGCCAAGCATATCTTCGAGCGGCTGGTCAACGGCGGCAGGAAGGATTTGGAACAGGAACTCGCCACGCTGTGCATGGAAAAAGCCCTGGTGCATCTTGCATCGGACGACTCAACTGGCGCCCTGGCCGAATCTGACCAGGCCATCGGAATATGTGAACGGCTGGTCAATATTGAAAATCACCGCGAATCGGCAGATGCCTTGGCAGAAGCATATTCTGGCAAGGCTACAATCCTATATGCAATATGGAACTTTACGGACGCATTGGTGTTTTATGATCAGGCCATCGATATGATGGAAAAGATGATCAATATTGCTGGCCGCAGTGAACTGTCCAGCAAACTGGCCAAAGCATATACCGACAAGGCAAATGTCCTGAACCGCCTGGGAAATTATGTGGATGCGATGCAGTTCTATAACCGTGCCATCGGGATACGGGAACGGCTGGTCAACAAGGAAGGCAGACGCGATTTGGCTGGAGAATTGGCCATGGTATATATGAATAAGGCGACATCATACTATGCCCAGGGAGATATTCCGGCGGCATTAGCGCTTTATGACCAGGTCATTGAGATACGTGAACAGCTGATCTATAAGGAAGGCCGCCACGAAATGGTCAATGAGCTGGCGAAAGTTTATATGAACAAGGCAAACGCCCTGTATGGTCTGGGAAACAATACGGGCGCAATACAGTTCTATGATCGCGCCATCGGGATACGGGAACGGCTGGTCAACGAAGAAGGGCGCCGTGAAGTGTCTGAAGATCTGGCCATGACATATATGAATAAGGCCAATGCCCTGCATGCGCTGGGAAACAATATTGTAGCGATAGATCATCTTGACCAGGCCATAGGAATTTGTGAAAGGCTCGTCAATATCGAGGGACGCCGCGAACTGGCAGGCAGGCTTGCAATGGCTTATGCGACCAAGGCCGAGATCACGGCTAAGGCAGGTGACAATATTTCTGCAGTTGCCCTATATGATCGAGTCATAGAAATACGTGAACGGCTGGTAAACAAGGAGGGCAAATCTGAACTTGCGGGTGATCTTGCCAAAGGCAGGGCTTCCAGGGGAATTCTTCTCATTGCGATGGGGGACAGTGATGCGGGATTACAGCAGGTGCGTGATGCAATGGCTGTCCTGCGCGAGGAAATTGAAAGGACAGGCCGGTCGGATTTAAAGTCTGTGCTTGAGCTTGCAAGCAATGGAATAGGGGACTAACCACAGAGGGCCTGGAGCATCTTACGCCGCCGCCATAGGAGCCTGTCGGACTTACAAATGAGTTCAGGAATGGCTGAATTTGTTCGTAGTAG
>JANYBI010000569.1 GCA_025360875.1 Lentisphaerota bacterium | reverse complement strand
CCTCGAGGTATATGGTCATCTTCTTGCATGTGATCGTCATCTCCTCGTCATCGACCTTGACATTGTTAGTGAAAACCGCAATGTTCTTCGCTATATCAATATCCATGACGTCTGAAGTGATGACAGTGGGAACCTTCCCGGATCTTTTCTTTTCTCCGCCGCCCTGCGGCTGGAAAAAAGTGAACCCTTGTGCGAAGACTGGAGCTATGGCAGATGAAAACACTGCCGCGCATGCGGCAATCTTCAGCAAATATGAGATTCTCTTTTTCATAAATCTTAAATACCTTCTTTATTTATTTCCAGCATCCCGTGCCCTTATAGCTTCATTTTCCTTATCTGTCATAAGGTTGCCGCGCAGGATGACTTTTACATTACTTCTTATATGGATGGTCTGGTTCTGCTGATCCGCATCAAACCCGATGCCATCGACATCCATGGTCGCGGACCTGAAATGAACCTCTTCTTCACCCCTGATTATCTTTGTCGAGCGGTCATAAACTCCCGAAGGAGTCGTAACAATGCCCTTTATATCCTTTATAGATTTGCCAATCCAGTCGACCTTGAGCTGCTTAAGATTCACGATCACTCCGACATTCTGGGCTTCCTGTCCGTAGATGATATAATCCAGATTGCCGGTTTCCTTGTTATATTCCGGAAGCTTGAATTTCGTGAGGAGGACCGATGTCTCGTCATTGCCCGCCTCCGCTCCGGAAAACAAAAAAAACACACAGGAGGCGCAGGACACCAGAACCATCAAGAAAGATATTTTTCCATCAAAGAATCCCATTGTCCTTTTTCCTTAAGTAAAATCTCAATGACTTCCCTGACGGCGCCCTCACCGCCCCTGAGCTTCGTCCGGAAGTCACAGTAGGCGTCCATATATCCGGGAGCATCTGCAACGGTCGCCGAAATCCCGGCCTGCCTCATTATAGGTATGTCGACAACGTCGTCACCAATATACAGGCATTCCTCAGCTTTCAGCTTCTGCTCCCTCAAAAGAATCTCAAATGCCGCTTTCTTATCCTTCTTCCCCTCGTAGAGGAAATCAAATTCAAGTTCAACAGCACGCTTCCTGTTCGCCTCCGCAGTCCTGCCTGACAGCACTCCGACCTTCAAGCCTGCGCGTCTGGCGAGCTTTATGCCATGTCCGTCACGGACATGGAAAAACTTCATCTCATGATCCGAAAAACCGGAATATCCGATAAGTCCGTTCGTGAGCACACCGTCGATATCAAGGACGATGGCCTTGATCTTAGAGGCTTTTTCTTTTAAATTCATGGAGTTTCTTTATTTTCCTGACTACTTCCTCGGCCATTCTGAAATCGAGCGAGTTGGGACCGTCCGAGAGAGCTTTTTCGGGGCGCGGATGTATCTCGAGGAAGAGGACATCAATTCCGATCGCCGCGGCCGCACAGGCCAGCGGGAAGACATACTGCCTCTGTCCGCCGGATGAATTTCCTAGGCCGCCGGGCAGCTGGACCGAATGGGTCGCATCAAAGACCACCGGTACGCCTAATCCCCTCATTATGACCAGCGACCTCATGTCAACTACGAGATTGTTATATCCGAATGTGGTACCGCGTTCGGTCAGCATCACTTTCTCATTTCCGGTCTTCCTGACCTTTTCGACTGCGGACTTCATGTTTTCCGGTGACATGAACTGGCCTTTCTTGATATTGACAGCCTTGCCCGTCTTTCCAGCTGCAATAAGGAGGTTTGTCTGGCGGCACAGGAAAGCCGGTATCTGGAGGATATCAACCGCCTGGGCGGCCTTCTCTACTTCAGAGGTCTCATGCACATCAGTGACAACGGGCATTTCGAACTCATGCCTGATATCGCTCAGTATCTGCAGACCCTCGTCAATGCCTGGTCCGCGGAATGTAGACCCGGATGAACGGTTCGCCTTGTCATAAGAGGCCTTATATACGACAGGTATCCTCAGTTTGGAACTCAATTTCTTCAGGAATCCAGCAACTTCGAAGCATATCTCCCGGCTCTCGATCACGCAAGGGCCGGCTATAAGGACAAGCCTCGAACCTATTTCAACATTATATGGCAGTTTGATTTTTTTCATATTAATATAAAAATAACCCTGATTTCAATTTTTTCCCTTCAACTTCAGAAACTTTTTGACTGTTTCAAGATCCTCGGGCGTGTCGACTCCGATGCTCTGGCAGTCGGCGATGACCACAAAGATCCTTATTCCGTTCTCAAGGGCGCGCAGCTGTTCCAGTTTTTCACATTTCTCAAGATTGGATTCAGGAAGGGCGATGAACTTTTCGAGGGTCTTCCTCCTGTAGCCATATATTCCCCAGTGTCGGAAAAGCGGCATGTCCGACCCACCATCCCTCAGGAAAGGTACAGGGGCCCGGCTGAAATAAAGAGCAAACCCGTTTTTGTCTATGAGCGCCTTGACGATGTTGGGATTTGACGCGATCTCCTCCCGTTTCGCAGGAACGGCGACGGTTGACATTTCCATGTCCGGATTGGCCTTCATCTTCGAGATCAGAGCGTCTATTACAGATGAGGCCAGAAGCGGTTCGTCTCCCTGCACATTGATTATTATGTCCGCATCGGGGCATTTTTTTGTCACGGCCTCGTAAATCCTGTCCGTCCCGGACGGATGATCCTTTGAAGTCATTACGGCCTTCCCGCCGAATGCTTCCACAGCCTTGAATACTTTCTCGTCGTCCGTTGCGACGAAAACATAATCGGCCGATGAGGCCCTGGCCCGTTCATGCACCCATTGTATGATTGGCTTGCCATCGAGATCGGCAAGCACCTTGCCCGGGAACCTCGTACTTCCATATCTTGCCGGAATTATCACTGCTGATTTCATGTTCAATCCTTCTTGTTCTTGTCGATTACGATTTTAACATTAGTAATCACCTGGCTCGGTCCTGTTTTTAGGATCAACATATCTTCCCATAAAAAGAATTACACCTGTAATGTTCTCGCGAATAATAAAAATGAAAGGATGGTCCGCCTTAAAAACCTTTATTTCCTCTACGCCTGCCGCTCCTCCAGCCACCGCCGTGGCGGCAGCAGCTTCCGTGCCCTCTTCGTTCACATTAACATATGCCTTATGGAAAATATTGGAAATATAAAGCTCACGATTCCCAGTCATCCCTGAAAAATCGGACTTGTCAATGGCGAATGCATCCTTGATCCCAAGCTCCCGGAGGGGATTTACAAGAGACACGGATCCATATGAAAACTGAAATCTTGGAATATATACATTGACTTCGCCTCCTACATTTTTCGAAAACCATGCTTTAATCTGTTCAAACGACAATGCTTCTTCTACTTTTGGGAGGCCGTCCCTATTCTTAGGAAGGATGATCCACATGGAAATCTCATCTCCCTTATATGGCATTACGAGGATCTGGACATCATCGGTCTCAGCATATCCGCACCCAGAGGAATAACCGTGTTCCTTGAACATCATGGGCACACGTACAAATTGTCCATTCTGAAGGTAAAAAGGCATGTCAAGCGTATTGCGCCTGTCGAAATGGACTTTCCAGAATCCCTTGAAATAAATAACGTTCACCAGTACGAGACGTGTAAGAGGATCAAGCTTGTCGACAACATCAACGATCTTGTTATTAGTTTTCTTCGCAACCCAGGAATTGATGCTTTTCAAGGCATCTCCCATATGTAAATTGAAATCAACGGGCATAATTCCAACTCCATAGGACTTTTCACAGGCATCTGTGAACTCAGGAAGAATTTTATATCCGGAATGCAGCCAGATGGAATTAGCCGTCAGGAGATTCACTCTGCCATTTTTCTGGATTTCAGCCAGACTTTCTGCGAATTTCGCAAAAGCCGTGTTCAGTTGCTTCTGCTCCATAGCAAAATGCATCGCTCCTGCGATTTCCTTCTCCGTATTCCCGCGGGCTCCTGAACAGGTAATGGCAAGCGCAGTTGAAATGCTGTACGGGGAGAAAAAAATGTTCCCGTAGCCGTTCTTCAGTTTCATATACATGTCCACAGCAAATTCATTGTTGCCGTCGGCAAGCATTCTGATATCAGGGGATTTGTCGTCCTGGGCTACGGAGTAAAAACTGCCAAGGACAACTAAGGCCAGCAGAATAAACTTCCTCATGGGTTATCCTTGGGATGTTTTCCGTCAAGAGTAAGAATTATTTCCGCCGCATCGGCCATGTTGTCGACAGAAACGGTGTTTTCCCTGGAGAGGCTTCCTTTTTCTCCTCCCAGCAGGAAATTAAGCCTGCATCCGGCTGCGAATCCGGCATAGATATCGCTTTTGCTGTTGCCAACGAGGAATGACATCGTCACGTCTATGTCATGCTCCTTGGCCGCCTTGAATATCAGCCCTGGCAGCGGTTTCCGGCATGTACACCTGTCCTCATCCTTGTGGGGGCACACGTAAATACCGTCGAAAACAACACCATTTTCCTTGAAAAGGCCGACCATCCTGGAATTCACCTTTTCAAGATCCTCGTTGGTGAAATAGCCACGGGCGATACCGGACTGGTTGGTGACTATGATGAGAAGATAACCGGCATCCTTCAGCGCCGTGAGCGCTTCAACCGTCTCCTCGAATATATCGACCTTGTCCGGGTCGGAGACATACCCCGAGTCATACATTATTGTCCCGTCACGGTCAAGAAAAACAGCCTTGTTCAAAATCAAACCCTCTCAAAGAAGCTCTTGAAAAGTTCATCGACTGACACTGATGCCGTCCCGATCTTCCCTACGACCACGCCGGCGGCATGATTGGAGATCTCGGCTGCTTCGGCCGGTTCGGCTCCGCCCAGGAGCGCAAGGACAAATGAGGCGATAACGGTGTCACCCGCTCCGGAAACATCGAATACTTCCCGGGCCCTTGTCGGAACCACAAGGCATTTCTTACTTCTGCTGAAAAGCGCCATCCCGTCGGAACCGAG
>JANYBI010000528.1 GCA_025360875.1 Lentisphaerota bacterium | reverse complement strand
TTGAGACAATCATACGAATGCCAACTACTTTGTATCTAGGGGAATGAGATGGAGTAAATCGTATCCCTGGAATTTCTTCCGTTGACTTCTTTTCGATAACTCCACCTGGTTCTCTCATAACAATCGGCTTCAAATTGGTGGTCTCTCACGAGGACACCGATTTGAAGCCCTCTGTGTCTGATGACTCCCCTGACCTCCGTGCGCCTCTGTGGTGAATCTTCTTGAATCGTCTTCCAGTATGGATGCACGTGTTAAAATATATGCGTAAAGCAGATAGGGTGTCAACCCGCCTCAGGAGCCTGTCGGACTTAAGGTATTTCGCTTGTAGTAGCGCATGTTTGCGCGTTCTTAACGGAATCTCAAAAGACCGAAGAACGCGCAAATCCTCCACAGGAGGACTACTACGAACAAATTCAGCCATTCCTGAACTCATTTGTAAGTCCGAAAGGCTCCTCAGGCGGCACCATAGGTTTACGCGCCGTGGCGTGCGACCAGGGCCCAACATACTTCATGAGCTGGTCTTGCCGAATAGCGCATGGACCTGTTTTAGCTGTTTGCGGATGGGAAGTTTCTGCGGGCATTTCGGTTCGCACTCGCCGCAGTCTGTGCAGCGGTCGGCACGGCACTCCGACTTCATTCCGGCATATTGGGAGTTCGCCCAGTCGGTAAATTCATAGACCTTGTGGTAGTTGTACAGGTTGAAATTTGCCGGGATATCGACACCGTGCGGGCAGGGCATGCAGTATTTGCAGCCGGTGCAGAATGAGTCGCCCAGCGACTTGTATTCGTCAAGGATCTTCCGCATCTGCTCGTGGTCTGCGGCTGTCAGGGTCGATGCCGTTTCCACTGCCGCCAGATTCTCCTCGAGCTGCGCGAGGTTCGCCATGCCGGAATTGGCGGTGCTTACTCCGGGATTGGCGAGTACGAAACGCAGGGCCGTGGCGGGCGTAGTAGAATCATCGCGGGCCTCCAGCTTGCTCAATACCGCGCTGGGATGGCCCAGCATGCCGCCGCCTACCGGATTCATGATGATCACGCCGACACCCAGTTCCTGCGCCCGGGCAATCGTCTTCTCATATGAGCGGCTGAGAATATTGTAGGAGACTGTCATGCTCTCGAAGAGACCGGTCTCCAATATCTTGATGAAGTTCTCCGGCGTATCGTGTCCCGTAAATCCGATATGCCTGATCAGTCCTTCGTCCATGAACTTGCGGACACCCTCCAGCGGACCGCCTTTCTTCAGGACGATAGGCATCCGTTCCCATGCGAGCCAGCCGAACTGGAAAAAATCCGCGCGGTCGATCTGGAGCCGCTTGAACTGGCTCTCCATTTCGCGGCGGAAGCTGTCGGCGGTGGAATCCATCTCGGTACCCACCTTCACCTGGACCATTACCTTGTCCCTCAGTCCTTTCAAACCCATGCCGGTCTTTTCCAGACAGAGATTGTTGCAGTAGAAGGTCGCGGTCTCAAAGAAGTTTATTCCGGTCTCCACTGCGCGATGGATGAGCGCTGTGGACTCGTCATCGTTCTCAGGCAGACGGCCGCAACCCATGCTGAGCCGTGAAATTCTTACGCCGGATTTTCCAAGGGTGGTGTATTGCATGTGTCGAAGACCTTATTTTGGGGAACCTTGATTTTCTTGACGGCGGAAAGATATCCGCAGGAATCGGACAAATCAAGAGAATATTATTTTAAAGGAAGTCAGGAGACAGGAGTCAGAAGTCAGAATAAAGGCAATGGGAGTTTTAAGTTTTAAGCAAGAGACTGGTTTATGGATTCCATTCTGACTCCTGACTCCTGAATTCTGACTCCTTATGCAATTATCTCAGTCATCATTCGGAAATGTTTTCCATCTTTTCCCATTGAAATTCTTTTCCATCCGGACTATCATTCATCATTATGAACAGCCGTGAACGCATACTTACCACTCTGAGACACCAGGAGCCCGATCGCGTACCGATCGGGTTCGAGGCGCACGAGGGAATTACCCGCAAACTGTGCGACTATTACGGCGTGTCCGGACGCCCCGCGCTCTTTAAGGCGCTCGATATCGACGGGTTCTCCATCTTCGCCGAATCATACGTGGAACCGCGTTACATCGGTCCGGAACCTGTACGTCTCGACGACGGCACCGCCTGCAATTTTTTCGGCATCGATTCGCATCAGCGCAATCTGCCGCTCGCCTTCGCAAATTCCGCCGCGGATCTTGGCCAGTACCGCTGGCCCTCCGCAGACGATTTCGATTACAGCGACATCGGTAAGCGCTGCTGCGAAGTTCGCAAACAGGGGTGGGTGGTGGCTGTCGGCGAAGGTGGCTGCGGCATCCAGCACGCGATCAACCTGCGCGGATACGAGACGGCCCTCGTCGATCCGCTCATGGATCCGGAACTTTGCGAGGCATATATGTCACGCATGGGTGATTTCTTCGTTGAATGGAACCGGCGCTGGATAGATGCGGCGGCGGGTCAGGCCGACATGTTCCGTTGCGGAGACGAGATAGGCGCCAACGACCGCATGCATCTTGCGCCGGAATCCTGGCGCGAGTTCCACAAGCCACAGTTGCGCCGCATCTTCTCCCAGGCCAAATCGAAGGGGTTGATCGTCTGGTTCCACTGCTGCGGCTGCTGCCGTCCAGTTCTGGACGACCTGGTCGAGATCGGTGTCGATCTCTGGGATCCGGTTCCGGGATACGTGGGAGGCAACGACCAGAAGGAACTGAAGCGCATCTATGGTGACAGGCTGAGCTTCGTCGGCGGAGTGGACCAGCCAAATATCATGGTAAACGGAACGCCGGACCAGGTCAGGGACGAGGTCCGCCGCTGCCTTGACATCTTCGCTCCTGGAGGCGGATACATACTCGGTCCGAGCCAATGCCTTACCGATGACGTGCCGCTTAAGAATGCCGTGGCGCTGTTTGAAGCCGCCGTCAAATATGGCGAATACTGATTTCAAACCTGCAAAATTCTTCAGCGGCGCCCCAACTGTGAATTCCCGGAGATTCCCCCAGGAATCAGGCTTGATGTATCAACTTTACAGTGATATCTGTACTTTCATGGATACTGGGAAGATAAACCATTCATTCCGTCCCGTTTCAGCGATCATTCTCGCCATATTGCTGATCTCCGTCTGCGCAGTCGCTGGCGCTCAGCAGGCTCCATCTCTACCACCAGCCTCCCTTGATATTACTTCCAATAACAACCATAAAAAAGTATCGAGGATTTTCATACTTAATTCCTACAATCATGGGCACAGCTGGACTGACAATATGCTCCGCGGGATAAATGACTCCTTTGTCCGTTCAGGGATGAATATTGAGACATATCATTTTTTCATGGACATGAGGCGTGCGCAGACAGGAGTGGACTACCTGAAGCAGTTCAAGGGGATGCTGGATACCGGATACAAGGGCGTCAAGTTCGATGCCGTCATGGTCTGTGAGAATGACGCCCTGTCATTTGTCAGTAAATACCGCGACGACCTTTTTCCAGGAGTACCGGTGATTTACACTTCAATAAATGAATATGGCGACAGCATGCTTGAAGGGCACAAGGACTTCATAGGCACAAGGCAGATCACCGACTATGCCGATACCATAAAGGCGGCATTGAAGCTGCGTCCAGGGACAAGGAAAATTATCGTCCTGAGCGACGAGACGCCCACCGGTCTTGATCATACGGCAGCCGTCAAAAAGCTGGAACCGGGCTTCGACAAGTCACTGAGCTTCCAGTACTGGTCGCTGGGAAGCTGCAGCCTGACCGAGATGGGAGACAAGCTCGCATCGCTTCCCAATGACAGCATTGTACTTCTTCTGGGCCATTTCAAGGACAAGGACGGCAACACCTATTCCGTGCAGGAGAGCGCGGCCTTCCTGAGCTCGCGCTGCGCGGTGCCATGTTTCATAGTCACAGACAGCCGCATGGGGATGGGGCCGGTCGGAGGGATACTTGAAAGCGGCTATTATTACGGGCAGGCTTCGGCCGACATGGTTGTGAAGATCCTCAAGGGAGCCGAGATCAGCTCAATTCCAGCGATGAAACAGAGTCCGAACAAATATATGTTTGATTTCAAGGCGTTACGCAGATTCAATATTCCGGAGCGTAACCTTCCGCCAGGAAGCATTATCATCAACAAGCCGGCTTCCATCTACGAGCAATATAGGAAGGAGGTCATTGCCACGGCAATTGTATTGTCCGTCATGGGTTTATCCCTTCTGGTCATGGCCCTGGAGATTCTCCGCAGGAAGAGGGTCGAGAAGAAGATGAGAGCGAGCGAGCAGCGGTTCCGCTCCCTGGTCGAACATCTCCCGCAGAGCATCTTCATCAAAGACCGGAATTCAGCCTATATATCCTGTAACGTGCGCTACGCCAAAAATCTTGGAATTAACCAGAAGGAGATCGCTGGCAAGGATGATTTCGCGTTCCATCCGAAGGAGTTGGCCGAAAAATACAGGGCCGACGACAAGGTTGTCATGGATACAGGTGCGATCAAGGACATCGATGAACATTACTATGTGAACGGAGTGGAACGATGGGCGCATACCATCAAAGTGCCATTCCACGATGAACAGCGGCAGATCATAGGCGTACTGGGAATTTCCGAGGACATCACCGAACGCAGGGAGCTCGAGCAGCGCCTCCATCAGTCGGAAAAGATGGATGCCATCGGCAAGCTCGCTGGCGGGGTGGCCCATGACTTCAATAATCAGCTCCTGGGCATTATGGGCTATGCGGAAATGATCTACGACCAGGCCGAGAATCAGAATCATCGGGAATTTGCCGACAACATAGTGAAAGCCTCGCGCCGTTCTGCTGACCTGACCAAGCAGCTCCTGGCGTTTGCGCGGAAGGGCAAGTTCATTTCAGTCCCTGTCAACCTGCATGACGTGATACACGAGGTAATTTCGCTGCTGAAGCACAGCATCGACAAGAGGATAATCATCAGGCATCACCTGGACGCCGACAGCCCGATTGTGCTCGGTGATCCGACCCAGCTGCAGAACGCCATTCTGAATCTCGCCATAAACGCGCGGGATGCGATGCCGGACGGAGGCGAACTCACATTAAGCACGGCAACGGCAGATCTTAATGATGATGATGCAAGGGAACTGTATTTGGAGAAGGGAAGATATCTGGCAATGACTGTCACCGACACTGGAACGGGGATGGATGCTGAAACGCAGAAGCATATGTTCGAGCCGTTCTATACCACCAAGGGGCACAAGAAGGGTACGGGACTGGGTCTGGCCGCCGTCTACGGAGCTGTCAAGAACCATCATGGTGCCGTCGATGTCTTAAGCGAATTGGGGCGTGGTTCCATATTCAAGATATACCTGCCACTCCTGAAGGATGCAGGAATAATTGAACTGAAGGATGCGGCGGCTGTTCCGGCCAGAGGCGATGCCAGGATTCTTATCGTGGACGATGAGGAGGTGGCACGTAACTTCGGGACGGATATCCTCCGTCGTCTGGGCTACAAGGTTACGGTATGCAAGGATGGTGAAGAGGCGGTAGCCTTTTACCGCGACTTCTGGCAGAACATAGATCTTGTCGTTCTCGACATGGTCATGCCGAAGATGGGAGGACGCGACACATTCATCGCGATGCGCAAGATAAATCCCAATATAAAGGCAATCCTGGCTTCAGTCTATAGCATCGAAGGAGAGGCTCAGGAGATCCTGGGCGAAGGAGTTTTGGGATTCGTGCAGAAACCCTTCAGCATTCCTGAGTTCTCTCAGAAAGTTGTCAGCGCGCTGAACGGCAGGAAATCCGATGTTCCTGCACAGAAGCCAGGATGATACTGCTAATCAAAGCATCGCGTCGCATTTACAGTACATGACAAATTCCAAGCTCCAATTTCCAAAACCCAAACAAATTTCAATCTTCAAATTCCAAGAATTTAGGATGGAAGACAAGCTAAAGCTTGGACTCCAACATATACTTGACATGTAACGGTAAAATTTGGAAATAGTCGTTGGAGTACAAACTTTAGTTTGCGTGTTTGGGATTTGAAACTTGGAACTTGTTTGGATTTTGGAAAGTGTCCTCCGTGGGAGTATGGAATTTATCATGGACTGTGAATGCGGAACGCCGCTTTGGGCTACGAGGGGCAGGAGAAAACCCGCCCTCCGTTGTTTAGGAACTCCATTCTGTTTCGAGACTATTAGTAACTAGTCTCACCAGCCAAACTGTGTGGGTTACAGCTGAATTATTCTCAGGCTTTCCCGGCGCTGCGATACATCGCGATCACCTTTTCCGGCGCGATCTCCGCAAGGATGTTGTGTATGTTGCAGAAGACATATCCATTGTCATTCTTCAGGCATGATACGGCTTCCCTGACTTCCTTTTCCACATCTTTGACAGTCCCGAGAGGAAGCGTCGCCTGCGAATTCACACCGCCGCCCCAGAGACAGATACGTTTACGGGACTTGTCCTTCCAGTCCTTGAATGTCGGCTTGCCGGCGCACCACTGTACGGGATTCAGTATGTCGAATCCGCTTTCGACCACGATATCGAGCGCATCGTAGATCGCGCCGCATGAATGCATGAAAGTCTTTGTCTTCGGGGCGCAGGCATGGCTTGCATCATTCAGTCTCCTCAGATATGGCCTGAAAAGAGTGTCATATATTTCCGGCGCGACTATGAGCGAACTCTGCGTGCCCCAGTCATCAGCAGTCATGAGCATGACATCGATGTAGTCCTTGATCTCCGGAAGGAGCATCCTGATATTCCTGATGGCCCTCTCTGTCTGTATCTCATGGAGTTCCTTGACAAATTCCGGTTCGGTCATGCAGAGTATCGGAAAGACTCCCATTCCGCCGTAGGCGCATATTCCGATATGGCCGCAGATCTTCCAGTTCGCAAAGAAGACAGCCCTGTCGGAACTTTCCCTGACCTTCCTGCAGAGAGCGGTGATTTCCCTGATCTCCTCATCCTTGAAAAGACAGTCTGCGACCTGTTTCCTTACTTCTTTCAGGTCAGGCTTTGGAATATCGCCGTCGAGGTATACTGACTGTCCGCCATGTTCCGCGTCGAATACGTATGATTCAGGGACCATTCTGTTGCCGCCTTGGGCGATCGTACCGTCTTTTTCAACCGTATATTCTGTTCCTGCCGGCACCATCGCGGGAAGCCTGCCGTTGAAATCATATTTCTGCCATTTGTCAGGTTGCGGGAACGCATTTGTCAGCATTCCGTCTATGACGATCACATCGCAGCCAAGAGCGTCGATGACATCAAGATCGGGAAACGCGAGCATCTGTCCGAGGTCATAGACTTTCGGAAGCCTTGGTGGCAGTCCGAGCGCCTTTACAAGATTCGGATATGCGAATGCGCTGATTCCGGTCGAACGCATCCCTGACAGATCTTTTGGCAGACGGTCGGAATCCTGGAAATTCAAAGTCCTGACAATTCTTTCTCTTGAAGTCATTTTTCCCTCTTTGGGAACCTGAGGTTCCCTTATGTATGATTTTAAAAAATCCGAACTAAAAATATCGCAGATAAATCAAGAATCAAGAAAAGTGGGAGTTGGGAGCATGACCCAGCATTCACCAACAATATTTATCCCAAATAAAAGATTTTTTAAAACCAATCGTGAATTCAAAATACAAGTGCAACGCTTTTCTGATTGAAATCAGAGCGGGCTAGCTGTTATTATAACCTCTTCAAGCACAACCAAGAGGAGGTTACAGTGTATAAGCAGCTAACCCTTGAACAAAGGTGTAGCCTCTACCTGTTAAAGCAAGAGGGGCGCAGCATGAGGGGGATGGACAGGAGCATTGGAGTACATGCCTCCACTGTCAGCCGTGAGCTTCGCAGTCGGCAAGAGGTGAAAGAACAGGATCATCCATTATTATATTTGTTCCACCGGAATATCCTCCCTTAACTATGCAGTAGGAGAGTTTCGGGCTAGGCGGTGCAGGATAGGATTGAGCGTTATATATCTGAGGAACAGAAGAGCTTCCCCAAAATATTGTGTTTTTAACTTCAGGTCTGGAGTCACCGTCGTTAGCCAACCCGTAGCCGGTATTAGCAATATTATTGCTGAATCTACAGTCTGATATTAAAGGAGTTGAAGATAAGCAGTTGATTATTCCTCCTCCTGAATGAGCCGAATTGTCCCCCCCTCAACTCCGATGTCACCGGACAGAATTGAAGGATTTGCCGATACATTCCTTTGTTCCAGCTCTGTCTCTGTTCCTGCAAATCCACCATAAATGGCAACACCATTATTGAGGGAGAAGTGCATCTGTCGTGCTCCTGAGCCACCGTTAGGCCAGGCAGTAGGCTTATACGTACCATTTGCAACCCATATCTGATCACCTGAAATAGATTGAGCTATTGCTTTCTGGAGTTTTGTAATTGATTGAGTTGCTATGGATTGCCGGATTAGGGCAGTTTAAGATATAGAAGCCTCTCTAATTTGTGATCCTGGAAAGATAAGGATGGCGATGGTTTTTCATTCAGATCAAAAGCCACAAATAATGTGCTACCTTTCAGATTGAGCTTTAATCCTATTGCATCTTTGTCGGTCAGCTGTTTCCCGTTTTCCATCACCGGCAGCAATTCAATTCCGCTTATTGCATTGCCGTCTCCGCTCAAATCATAGCAGGACACGAAAACAGTGGCCTGTGACTGCCTCCGCCGAAGAATAAATGGAACCTTTTCGGTAAGCTGACTTCCAATCCCTATGCCAGTGAAAACCTGACTTTCCTTTTCGTTCAACAAATGGATTCTGATTAAACGGCCATCCTTTTGGACAGAGTCTATCAGGTAATTATCAGACGGCTTAAAACTTTGAATTTCCTGGAGGTGCTGATATCCATTCTTGGCGCCCAGACTGGCGATTTTCCCAAGCTCCTTGGAATCCTGAAACTTTAAATCACCTCTGATGTGGAGGAACCAGTCAAGGGAGGCGCTCCTGGAACCATCCACCTTGAAAACATCGATTAGGAAATTATCGGCAAGCAACAGGAATCTTGACATTTTATATCCCGGATAGGCGGAATCGCTTTTCGCAAAGCATGCCGAATAATCGGCTTTGCTTTCAAAATACAGCAGTTTGCCTGTGTCCGGTTCCTGGTTGTTTCCATCGATTGCCACGGTGTTATGTGCAGCAGTTGTCCTTGCCCAGCTCTCATATTCCGGAACGCTGTAGCTGATCCTTCCCGTATCCAGGAAAACTTCCCTACCAAACGCATACAGGATCAGGTTGAGCTTGTCAGGATGTCCGTGGTGGTCGCCATGGATGCCGTAGTCCATCATGGCGCATTTGGCATCGGCTCCAAGTCCCTGCCGCAGGATGCCTATTCCTATGTCTGAAAGAACCTGGCTCTGCTGAAGCTGCCCTTGTTTATCCCTGTTTGCGAAATTCGCAAAAACAGGATCCTTGAAATAATCGCCGGCGAAAAGATATTCATCTTTCATGCCTGCCAATACGAACGGATCGCCGTCGTGAATTGCCGGAATGCTCCCATCCGGGAAAGTCATGGAGAGAGGGCCGCTCCAGAGGGATTTGAGACGTCCGTTGCCTGAAAAATCCCAGCCGACACGCTGAAGGGACTTCAAGTTTTCAATGATCGCCCGAAGCGCGTAAAAATGGTAGCTCATTGTCCCTTCATACCAAATCCCGTCGTTGGTGACGCTGTTGTCCATCTGCCAGAGAAGTCCGCCAGCGCCATACACCGAATCATTGACGAGCTGGGCATCTCCGATGGCGACTCCGACGTTGGCGTAAGCCGCATTGAACCAGGTCTGGTGGTTGTTCTTCCTGCCTACATATATTTCATAGCTCTGGATTTTCCTGACTGTAGCGGCCAGGAATTTCTGTTCTATCTCTGTACGGTCTTCTGCGCTGAAAACATCGGAGCTGGCGCATAGGTCATAGGTCTTCGCAAGCTTGATGGCGGAAACCGCCTCGTCAAGATGCTGGCAATATCGTCTTCCACCAACCACCGCAAGCAATCCTGTCCTGCCCCAGCGGTCATGTCTTCCCAATGTCGGATAAACTCTGGCAAGTTCCAGAAACGCCTCTCTTACGGGTATGGCATATTTGCTGTTTCCAGTTGCAGCGAATGCATGGGCCAGATCGAACATCTGTTCCTCAAGTTTCCCGGACTGCAACGTGGCATATGCCGCATTTGTCCGTTCGTCAGAATATTTCGCCTTGCATTTCGGACATACATGGACTTCCCCGCTTTCAAATTCCAGGACGCTTCCATCCTTAGGACATGCATAGTAGAAATACCATTGCCCTCCGATTTTGGGAACGTACAATTTTTCCCCGAGCGCCTTATCGGCTTTAGCGATGATGCTGGACCGTTCATTCTCCTTGTCCGGACTGTTCCTGAGCGCCTCGGCCTGGTCAGCCGTATAGAGCAAACGTGGATGCGATGATGGAAACGTAACAGACTTGAGAGCAGCCTTGTCAGACATGCAGTTTACAAGGATAAAAGCCGTTATGGCGGTGACCAGCAAAGTGACGATGATGAAACGCAATCTGACTTTTCTACATTCATTGCTTCCGCTGGTTTTCACTTCTTTTCCCAATCGTCTGATTACCATGATCAAAGCCGAAATCAGAAGTATACACAGTACAGCCCATATTATAGGCAATCAATAGGCAATCCGGTAAAGGATGCCATCCTCATTCGTACCGAGCTGAATGAAGGTCATCGGATCCTTGCCGGCATACTGAGGATAACCGGGCAGGAGAAACACCTGTGTGCTGGAGGTTTTCAACTCGGTGTTATCCGTGACACGCATGGAGAAACCGGCGCATTGACCTGCGGACTTCGCACGTACGGTCAGACGATATTTATTCTCGCCCAGAACGGTCAGTACCGCCAGATCAGCCGGCTGCACTGGTTCCGTCATGACTTTGGCGACAGGCTTGCCGTCCACGAGTTCCTGATAGACGCCTAGTCGAAGAATACCTGCAGGATTGGCATCTATGTTGGAAGTCCAGCGGCCTATGGCTGCGGTTGAGCGCAGGTCGAGAACAAACTCCACGGCATCGCATGGCTGCCCATCACGCGCCTTCAAGTTGAGCGGTGTCGGAACGGGCACACCAAAAAAATCCTTGACTCCGGTCTGTGCCATGACAGGCGTAGTATCGTTCCAGGTGAAGTCCATCGTGAAAAGTTCACCGGCCCGCGCAATGCTGATATCAGTCACCGGACAGGTGCGTACAATTTTCTCCGGTCCCAGTGTGACAAAGCTTGATGCAGAAAGCGCAATAGGAGTTTTCTCGGCAGGTTGGATTTTTGAATAGAAAAACAGCGTACTGTCCGCTGCAAAAATGTTCTTCCCGACAAACGCCATGTAGACTGGGGTGACGTCATACCGGCCAGCCAAGGCAGACGCCGGCAGAGTAAACTCAACCGTTTCAGCACTGCTAGCTTTCAGTTTGATTTCCTTTGCAAACTTCTGTCCGGCCACCACAACCATGATGGTGCCCTCATCTTCTTTCGCAGACAGGTTCTTTACGGTAACTTTAAGTGGAATCGTTCCATCTGTCTTGATGATCTCGGTCGCATCGGCAATTGACAATTTCATATCCGTCGATGGAGTCAGGTGCAAGGTACCGCGCGGACCATCTGCCGGGCTAAGAGGGAGTCCGGCACCTAGGGCGCGCAGGACTTCTCCAGCCATTGCGGCCTGACCGGGCGGAGTCGGGTGGATGATGTCCGGTGTAAATTCATAGGCCGGATCCTTCGCCCAGGCACGTTCAAGGGCAGTCTGGTAGGCGCCACGCACATCGATGATCGGAATTTTATTTGTTACAGCCAGGGCCGCCTGTGCTTCCTGCTCCTTGTCGAGCATGCCTGTCACCATCAGTTCAAACGCATCCGGCGGGGGATTGGCACCGTGGGAAAAGTGTATTTCGCGCAGGAAGATCAAAGATAGCTGTTTTTCCTTTGCGAGATCAATCCCCTTCTGCAGCGAATCTATGAATGTCTTGATCTTTGCATCCGCATTGCTCTGGTTCCATCCGGTGTCGTTGACGCCAAACATGAACAATGCCATGCTCGGAGCTTTTTCACTTTTGTATAGCTTCACAGAGGAAACTCCGAACTCGGCACTTTTGCCGCCCGATCCCAGATTGATCATGCTGATGGTGTTATCCGGATACAGGGCCTTCAATACCTCGCTAACGTATTTCTGATATGTGCCGGGTGCGGTGATGGAATCCCCGCAGGTAAGCACCTGGTCATCTGGGCGCAGATAGGAGGTGTCGGCCGACATGCCGCTGCAGGCGACAGAGATGAGTGTGGCTTGTATCATGATTCTCCAAAGTTTTTTCATTTTCATATTATTCCTATTTAGTGCCTGACCGAAAACGTAATATTTTCAAAGAGCACAGTACACAATAGACCGGATTTTGTCCTAACTTCAAGAACGAGTTTACCTGCCTCCGTAAGTTCTAAACCTTTCCATCACCGCGACAATGGCTAAAAAAAAGA
>JANYBI010000521.1 GCA_025360875.1 Lentisphaerota bacterium | reverse complement strand
CATTTTTTCGAAATGCGGCAGCAGCCATTTCGCATCAGTCGAATATCTGTGGAACCCGCCGCCCAGATGGTCATGTATCCCGCCCGCACTCATCTTGCTCAGCGTTGATTCCACCTGGCGCAGGATTTCCTTGTCCTTTGTGACGCGCCAGTATCTCAGGAGAAAAAGCAACCTGTGGGCGGAAGGAAATTTCGGCGCGTTGCCAAACCCGCCATGGATATTGTCAAACTCCGAAGAGATTCCCTCAGCCGCCTTCCTGCACAGCTCTTCTCCGATTTCCGTCTTGCAGTTCTTGTCGGAATTGCTCTTCAATGCATTGGCGACTTTCTCTGCCGATGACAGGACGTCATTCCTTTTGTCCTTCCATATGCCGTCGATCTTCTGGAGGATCTCAAGAAGTCCGGTCATGCCGAAACGGCTTTCCCTAGGGACATATGTCGCCGCAAAGAAAGGCTTTTTGTCAGGAGTCATTATGATTGTCAGGGGCCAGCCTCCGGTACCGGTCAACGCCTGGCAGACGGTCATGTATATATTGTCGATGTCAGGTCGTTCCTCCCGATCGACCTTGATACTGACAAACGAACTGTTGAGGATCTCCGCCACAGCCTCGCTCTCGAAGGATTCCTTCTCCATCACGTGGCACCAGTGGCATGTCGAATAACCGATTGACAGGAATATGGGTTTGTCCTCAGCTGCAGCCTTTCGGAAGGCCTCATCGCACCATGGAGACCAGTTCACTGGATTATGGGAGTGCTGCAGGAGATAAGGATTTTTCTGGGCAGACAAGGAATTCATATTGACTCCGGAAATTATATTATTGAAACATCTATTGGCGAACTTCACAGATCGAATGTCATCCTGGCGTTGGAACGGACAGCGCTACAAAGCAAATCAACAGCCATTCCCCTTGAAGATGCCGCCTTGGCGTATACATCCTTCACATCCATATCCTGGTCGTCCGTCTCCAGGAAAAGATTGTCCAGCGGAAGCGACTTCAGCACATCGCAGAGGCTGGCATCATTGAGAATCGCGTTCCCGAATGAAAGATGGAAGCCATGCTTGACAAGCTGGAGCGCAGTTTCATGATTCCCTCTGAACCCATGGATGATCCAGGGAACAATCTCCCCGAATCTGTTCTTCTCCGATATGATCTCGGGATAAGACCTGACGCAATGGATCAGCAGCGGCTTTCCAAGCTTCATTGCAATTCCAATCTGCGCCCGGAAAGCTTCACACTGCAATTCAAAAGGGACATTGCAGGCCCTGTCCAATCCGCATTCCCCGATTGCAGCCGCGTTTTTCCCTTTGGACGTGACAAGTCTCAGATCGAGATCCAGCGTGTTTTCAGAAACATGCCAGGGGTGCAATCCCACAGAATACAAATTGTTTTCCAGCGGGGCATCGGCCGGAAAGCGATTTATTATTGCATTTTCCTCCAAATCTTTTGCAGGAGAATGTCTATGTAAGTTGAAATACTGCATTGTCAAAATCCAACTACGTGATAATTTTTAGAGTTTCCTTTTAGATGAATATGTGCCAAACTGTAATATATTATTATAGCAGATATAGTGAAAAATAAAATCATATGACAGAATACAAAGTCTCATTTCCAAGAAACCAGACCGACGTCTTCGCCCTTCCCGGCACTTCGCTTTACGAGTGCATCACCAGGGCGAACCTGAGGATCAAGAACCCATGCGCAGGACAGGGTACCTGCGGCAAATGCCGGATAAGGATCCTTTCCGGAGAAGCGGTACCATCGGTCCAATGCAGGAAGATTTTCTCCGAGAAGGAGATTTCAGAAGGATGGAGGCTGGCATGCCGCGTCCACATCTCCGGAGATCTTTCAGTGGAACTGCCTGATGAATCCGTACCCGAGGAAGGTCTCATCATCCTCACCGCGGAAGACAGCAGCAGCTCATATGAACTGAATCCCCTGATAAAAAAGAAATTCGTCAGGCTTGCCAATCCCACCCTTGAAGAACCGATTTCCGACCTTGAGAACCTGATCCGTGTAATCCAGCATGCCCGTTTCGATCTCAACCACCTCCGCCTGCTGCCGGATTTCCTCAGGAAGAACAATTTCACCGGCACGACCGTATTTTCGGAGAAAAACCTCGTCGCGCTCGAGGATGGTGACACGGAAAATGCGAATTTCGCAATTGCCGTCGACATCGGGACTACTACAGTTGTCGCAGCACTTCTCGACATGAACACAGGAAAACAGCTCGGATGCCGCGGGATGCTGAATCCGCAGGTAAAGTTCGGCGATGATGTGCTCAGCCGCATAAACGCGCAGGGGCAGTCGGACAAGAATCTCAAGTCTCTCCAGAGGGAGATATTGACCGCCATCAACAAGCTCATAGGTGAACTCTGCGAGGCGTTCAAAGTCTCAAATTCAAATATCTATTCCGTAAGCCTTGCCGGCAACACCGTGATGGAAAACCTTTTCCTTGGCATTCCAATCAAGGCGCTGGGCGAGATTCCTTTCATTTCACCTTTCAGCAGATCGCTCCGTTTCACAGCATCCGAACTTGGTCTGCAGGTGAATCCCTGCGCGGAAACATTCATATTTCCGGTCATAGGCGGTTTTGTAGGCGGAGACATCGTCTCAGGTCTTGTCGCAAGCAGGCTGAACGAACGCACTAACCCTACGGTCTTTGTCGATGTCGGGACAAATGGCGAGATCGTACTCCTATATAAAGGCCAGCTTTACGCGGCATCAGCCGCAGCCGGACCCGCTTTTGAAGGAGCCAGGATAGAGGCGGGAATGCGCGCCGCTGATGGAGCAATAGAGAAAGTCATCATACAGGATGGCGAATTGCTGATCAACGTGATCCGGAACGTGGAACCCAAGGGAATATGCGGAAGCGCCCTGATAGACATAACCGCCGAAATGCTCAGGTGCGGACTTCTTGATGAAACTGGAAGGATCGTTTCACCGGAAGAATGTCCGGCCGGCACCAGCGACAAATTGAAAAGGCGCCTGATCGCATCAAAAGATGGAAACACCTTTGACTTCCTCCTGACTCCGCAGGACAGCCGCAAAAAAATATATATCAGGCAGAAAGACATACGCGAACTCCAGCTCGCCAGCGGGGCGATACGCGCCGCAATCAACATCCTTCTCAAGAAAGCCGGAGTAACCGAATCGGAACTTGATTCAGTGCTTGTGGCCGGAGGATTCGGATATTTCATCAGACGGACAAACGCCAAGAGGATCGGCCTTATTCCAAATCTGCCCGATGCAAAGATAAGGTTCATAGGCAACTCATCGCTCGAAGGCGCAAAGGCGGTGCTTTGCTCACGCGAAAGGCTCAGATATGCCGAGGGCATAGCGGCACAAGTGAAATATGTGGAGGTCTCCCTTGACCCGGAATTCCAGATGGAATTCGCCAATGCCATGATGTTCCCATGCCAGTCCGATTTCTGACATTCTCCAGGTAAATTATTTCCTGAGCTTTAAAATCATATTTTTCCTGATAGGTTATTTTTTTGTTTTGCCTGAAAGCAGCGCATTAGAAAAGGCCAGCTATGCCTACTGTAAAAGTACATACGGGAGAGCACACGGAGCTTATCGACATAACTTCGCAGATAAGCGCGCTCATTCCATCCGGAATGGATTCGGGAATATGCACGGTTTTCTCGATGCACACGACAGCAGGCCTCACAATAAACGAGAATGCTGACGCAGATGTCAGAAAGGATATTATTTTTTCGCTTGACAAGATGGTGCCTTGGACAAATAGTATGTACCGGCACGCCGAGGGCAACTCCGCCGCCCATGTGAAAGCCTCCCTGATGGGGATTTCACTGACGATACCTGTGAGCAGAGGGCGATTGCAGCTTGGCACATGGCAGTGCGTGTATTTCTGCGAGTTCGATGGACCGCGCAGCCGTGAAGTCCGTGTTGAATTTATAGGAAACAGCAAATAAATTAATATTTGACAATAACAAACTAGGAGAAAAAAGATGCGGATCACTAGGATTCTTTCAGTTTTCGCACTTCTTGCGGCATCAGTCCTTTTATTCCCATACCAAGCATGCGCAAAAACAGACGCAGAAATGGCGATAGCGCTTTCCAAGAAGCTGAACGAGATAAAGATGTTCGACTACTCCGAGCTTGTGCTCGAACAGGAAATCGCGAAGAACGGCCCGGAAACCGACCTCCTGAAAATCCAGAAAGGCATGACCTACTTCCTGTCCAACAAGGCTGATGACGCCAACAAGATCATCACTTCAATCCCAGCAACGAGCAAGTATTATCCGGATTCCCGCAGGGCGCTTGGCATGGAAGCCGTAAAAAAGCAGAAGTTCGACATGGCGATAACGGCCCTGGAGGAATATTTCAAGGTCTATATCGCCACTCCTCCCACCAACGAGGAAGGGAAGAAGGAATTCATCGAGGCCGCCAACTACCTGATCTACGCATACAAGCAGACCAGCAAGGTCAAGGAAGCTGAAAAGGCCGCGACATATCTTGATGCACTGGACAAGAACAAGGGCGGAGAAGGAGATAATAAGCAGGGTGATGACAGGGACACCAAGCTCCGCCAGCTGCAGATCAAGATGGATACCGTCGAGGAAATGATCGACAAGAAGCAGGAAGGCTGGAAGACAATCGTCAACGACTCCTTCGTGCCGCTCAAGGATCTCCTGTGGACAACAGACGCTATCGCAGGTCTCGCATATATTGAACAGGCAAGAGGATACTATTATCTGGACCGCCTGGATGAAGCTCTTAAAACTCTCAAGGACCAGAATATTTCAAACCTGATCAACAGCCCTGAGATCAATGCCGCATATGCCGAACAGGGAATGGTACAGATTTCGCCTGCAGTCTATCACATGTTCTGGCTGGGCAAGATATATCTGAAGAAGGCGAATGCCGCGACCACTGACGCCGACAAGGTCACATTCTATTCCGACGCCCTCCAGAATTTCTTCAGGATAATAAAGGATTCGAGATATGATAAATTCCCGAGACATGACGAAGCCCTGAGCGGATTCAGCGAATGCAGAGACAAGCTTGAAAAGGATTATAACAAGAAGATCAATATTCCTGAAAACATCAAGCAGAAGCTGAATGGCAAGGGCAAGAACAAAGGACCATCTCTCGAAAGGAAAGAGGCGGACCAGTATTTCGTAGACCAGAAATTCCCTGAGGCGCTGGCTCTTTATCGGAAGGCGATCCTGGCCGACAGGCATTCAGGCGATGCGGACATTATCCTTGCAAGGCTTGCGTTCTGCTACATAAAGACAGAGCAGGCCCTTGAAGCCATGGCCATAGCCACATATCTGTGCGATTACTATCCGACTTCGGAAAACACCCCGACCGTGATGGTGCAGTCCGGCGAGATCCTCTGGGGCAAGAAGGAATATGACGATGCAATCCTCATATATAACAGCTATCTGAAGAGCTGTCCGGCGGACCAATACGCCGGAAAAGTTTCGGCAAGAATAGCCAAATACTATTACAAGAACGCAGAAGTTCTTGCGAAGGCCGCAAATGCCCTTCCTCAAGGTGACGAGAAGGCCAAGAAAGCGCAGGAGGCGCGCGACGCGTTCCGCAATACGGCACCCTACTACCAGAATATCGCCAGCAACTTCGCGCATACCGAGTATGGCATAAGCTCAATCTACTCTCTTGCCTGGTGCTACACCAACGCCCTTGACTACGTTCTCGGCGCTGAGAATTTCCTGAAATTCTGCGACAAGGAGATGGCAAAGGAAGCCGACAAGGATATCGGCGCCATAGCCGATGCGAAGATGAGGGCCGCCGACAACTATATACAGTATGCCAAATCCCTTGACAAGGAAGCCGAGGCCAAGCGCAACAAGTCATTTGAACAGGGATCTGCACCAGCCCCTGCCCCCGCCCAGCCTGACATGAAGAAGGATCTCAAAAAGGATGAGGCCGGGAAGAAGGATGCCCCCAAGAAGGATGAGGCCGCCGCGAAAGAGGTTTCTGAACTCAAGGAAGTGAAGAAGGATGATGCCAAGGAGGAGCCGATGACCCCTGTGCAGCTCAACGCCAAGGCCGATGAGCTGAACAAGGAGGCGATTGAGAATTACAAGTCAGCCCTCATCCACCTTACCGAGATGCTGGACAAGTGGTGCGGTCCTGGCGGAATCCTGGAAAATTCAAAGGATGAGAAGGTCACTAAGGCTATTGAAAGCGCCTCTTCACTCCTCGGCTGGGCATATGACGGTGCAAAGGAGAAGGAAAATGCCTGCAAGTCGTTTGATTCGTTCATAAAGAAATATCCTTCTTCAAAGATTGTCCCTACCTCAATGCTGCGAATGGGCCTGATATACGGGGACATGGGCAAGTTCGATGTGGCCGGCCAGATACTTGAGACTCTTGCCGACAAGTTCCCCCAGTCACCCGAAGGCAAATCGGCGCTTGCGACCTTGGCCAGGAACATGTATGAGATCAAGAATTTCGACAAGTGCATAGAAGTGTTCGGAAAGATATTCGCCCAGAACGTGGAACTCACGCCGCAGGATATGCGATGGGCATGCGATAACCTGAGCGACTGCGACGGCAAGCATCCGAAGCAGGGAGCGGAAATGGCTGTGAAGGCCGGCGAGATGCTTCTTGCCAAGATTGACAAGCTTCCACCCGAGGATCTGATCGGGAAAACGAAAGCCAGGGAGACGGCTGGAAATCTTAAGGATCAGCAGAAGCTCATGACCTCGGTTAAAGACAAGCTCAATTTCGACTACGCCACTGCCTGCTATTGGGCCGAACAGAATGACAAGGCCCTTAAGACCATCGATGAAATCCTGGTCAAGGAAAATTCGGCATATTACTTTGATGGACGCTTCCTGCGTGCAATGATCTACAGGGCGATGAAGAATTATCCGAAGGCCCTGGAGAATTACGGTGAGATCACAATGACTGCCATGAGCGCGGCAAGCAAGAAGCCGGTGCTCTACAGCAAGGCGCAATGCCTGATGGGCGACACCTTCATGGAAGCAAATGATTATAAGAAAGCCTATGCGTCCCTGAACATAACTGCGACTGGAACTCCGGAAGACATCAAGGATTCCCCTGTCAAGCTGACTAAGGAGGAGACGCAGGAACTCATAAACTGGCTCGAATACGCCATCTACAAATCCGCATATTGCTCCGCCAAGCTTGGCAACAATGATGAGCGCGACAAGATGGCGGAGAAATATAAGAAGCTTTTCCCTGACGGCAAGTTCGCCAAGGATATCAACTCCCTGCCTGCGGCTGATCCAGCGGCCCAGGCCGGTCCGACACCTGCTCCGGCTCC
>JANYBI010000520.1 GCA_025360875.1 Lentisphaerota bacterium | reverse complement strand
TGACTTTTCCTAGGAACTTCGGGTTAATGTGCCACCATGCCCTGATAATTGTTCCTGTAATTAACTCAACATTATTCCTGTCCTAACATTCCCCTAACACACCACCTGTAAAATATTTTCCATTAACAAGAGAATTATTCTTGCAAACGTAAATATAAAAGGAGGAAGAAATGAGAATGGAGAAAAGAAAAATACTTGCGGGATGCGCGCTGGTTTCCATGATGGCGGTTGCGACATTCGCACAGGAGACAAGGGAGATCAGGGTCACAGAAGACCGTGATCAGGCGTCATTCACATCGAAAGTATACGAGCTGAAGAACACGCTGGCTGTGGACATCACTCCATTCGTTCTTGGCGCAGTCAAGCGGTATGACAGCCAGTCCAGCGTCGAGAGGATGAACGACAAGGCCAATAAAAAACAGCTGCTGACCGTCAACATGCCTATAGCGATGGTCCCATACATCGACGACATGATCGAGAAGATAGATAGGCCCGGTACCAAGGATGGGCAGAACTCCGTAGTCCAGAGCACCGGCATCACGAAATTCGTCTACTACCCCGAACACAGGGCGAGCATTGACATGTTCCCGATCGGGCCTGCGGTAGGCAGCGCCGACGGATCCTATTTCTTTGACCAGGCGAACAACATGTTCTACTGGAAGGATGTGAGATCAAAAGGAGAGGGCGCATTGAAATATTATCAGGCCTTCGACCGTCCTGTCCCCCAGGTCGAACTTAACCTGAACGTATATGAGGTGAACATGAACGACGTCAAGGAGCTTGGTCTGGACTATGTTGCATGGAAGAACGGCCCTGGCGCGAACATCTTCAATGCCAATTTTGATTTCCTGAACATGAAGCACTTCACGTCTGTCCAGAATTTCGCAAACATGACGAACATCGCGGGAGCCGCTTCTCACAGCTGGGGCGGATTCATGGTCGCGCCCAACATCGACATGACATTCATCAAGCTCCTGGCGCAGAAGGGCAAGGCGAAGATATCCACGTCCGGCGCGCTCACGCTGGTGAACGACTATTCCAATGATCCCGGGCCGAACGCGTTTACGAAGGCCAAATACAAGATCAGGTTCACACCGAGCTACCAGGATGTCCAGAAGGACGACAAGCAGAACACGACCGTGAACCAGGTGATTTCCGACTTCTATTTCTACCTGAGACGTCCTTGCATCAACTTCAACGGAGAAGAAGGGGAGAAGGCGATGATGCTTGAGTTCGGCTACGAGATGAACATCGTCGACACGGTCGAACAGACCAGCAAGGGAACACCAGTCCAGAACGTGAACAACTTCAATTCATGGTTGACTCTTGCGACCGGTGGGGAGAAGCTGCTCGGGACATTTGACAGGGAGCAGGAGGTCAGCCAGTACAACGGCATGCCGTTCCTCGGGGAAATTCCGGTCCTGAAATACATCTTCGGCTCGGTGAACAACTCGAAGAACTCGACAAAGGTCTTTGTGACCGTCTCCGCAAAACCGATCACTCCTGCCGACAGCTTGTCGGAGTGGACCGGCAAGGCGGTTACGATCGGTGAGATGCTGGCATCCAAAAAAGAAGATGAAAAGAACAACAAACAATAATATAAGGGAAGGGAATAGAAGACAATGAAAAGAACAATTGCACAGATTCTAATTCTGGGATCCGTGGCGGCAATACCGTTTGCCATGAATGCCGAAGACGTCACTGGGGTACAGACGCCTCGCGCGGCGCCCAACGGGAGCCAGATCCAGACACAGCTCTGGGTCCAGGTGAAGGATGATACCAAGAAGGTCAAGCTTATTTCAGCCACCACCAATCCAAACGTCATAACCAAGACATATGTTCTGAAAAACGCGGATCCGTATGAGCTTCTGCCGTATATGCAGACGGCAGTTCAGGCACAGAGGATCACGAACAACACGGCCAAGGTCGAATGCATGAAGTTTAATGACGGGACAGGCGTATTGATTGTCTCCGCTGAAGACTACAGATTCGGGAAACAGGAGAACGGGATGGGTTTCGATGAGATCATTGCCGCCCTTGACAGGCCAGGGGTGACGGCATCGTCCGGTACCATAGGTTACGCATATTTCCCGAAATATGTTAGTGCGGACTGGCTTTACAACGCCCTTAAGAATGTAGGGATGAACGCGTCCGACGACAAGGAACTGATGGGAGGAAAGGACAAGATTATCGTCGACAAGTCCCTCAACGCGCTTTTCATATATGTTCCTGCCTACCAGGTGAAGAACATCAACGAGATGATAAAGCAGTATGACACGCCAGTTTCAGAAGTGAACGTGAAATACACGGTTTACGAGCTGGACTCTGAAATAGACGGAGTCGTTGGGTTAGATTGGCAGGCCTGGAAGAACGGTCCGGGAACTGACTTGTTTACGGCCGCTGGCCGCTGGGGGAAGCAGTGGGACTTCGTCAACAACGTAGTCAGTTATCCGATGAGCAACAGGTCGGCAACCCAGTTCATACATTTCAGTCCGAAATGGAACATGAAGTACCTTGACTTCCTCATGGCGAAGGGAAAGGCGAGCCTCATGATATCCGGCAATTTAACAATCATGAACAATCAGGATGCAACTGTCGGGGCGACAACCAAGATGTCTGATTTCCGCGACGGGAACAAGATAGCCGACATCGATGTGATAAGCTACATGAGGCTTTCAGACCAGCGCATATATGATATGACGGTTTCAAGCACAGTCGCCCCGGACAATACCGGTGCCCTGGATGGAAGATACCGTCTGACGGCCTATGACGAAAGTGGTCTTCCGATCACCATAGTATCCTATACAAATACCGCCAACAACTATTCCAATGGCGCGCAGCCTGCCGCCGTGACTCCTTATCGCGGCGACCTGCAGATCACAAGGATGTATGACGGTTCAAAATACTACTATTACCTTGAGCTCAATGAGTACGAGGCGATGAACCAGGGTGCACAGTTCATTACACTGTACGAACAGAGGTCGGCAAACGGAAACTTAATTCCCCCTCCAGCGGGCGCTCCTACCAGCATAGGCGCAAACAACGGCAACAGCCTTGGATATAAGACAAAGGCATACAATGTCAAGCTTGAGAGGTTGACAGCATCTGTCGCCGGAGTAGCAGGCAGTGCACTCGCAGGCACTGGGAACCAGGCGGTATACACCTATTCATGGGTGAACTACGCGACATGGGATTCCTCCGAGAACTTCACGATCCAGAAAGGTTTCCAGCAGGTGACGGTCATAGACGGATATGGATTCGCCATGAACCTCAGGCCGGTCTCCTGCGAGAAGTCGACAACTCTCGATATCAGCATGGTCAACACCAGCCTCATCGGGTTCCAGAGCAACGGCGCGCCCAGGACCGCCAAGAGCGAGATGAGCACAAAGGTAATAGTGAACAACAACGGCAGCCAGTTCGTGATTGGAGGCATTGACAAGAAGTCGGTCGTGACAAGTGTGAACAAGATTCCATGGCTCGGAGATCTCCCGGTCATCGGATCCTTCCTGTCCAGCGAGGCGCCCACCACGAAGAAATCACAGCTTGTGGCGGTGCTCGAAGTTACTCCGGTGATGCCGGACCAGAAGCTTCCTGAACAGGTAAAGAAAGAAGTCGAGGAGATGACTGCCAAGGTCGTGGACGCAGGGGATTCCTGGTCCTTCGTGAAAGGTGTCGGATTCGACCAGTACCTGTTCGACGAGGAGAAGAAAGGGATTGATCCTCTGCCCTGATGGAAAGACATTCAAAGCCCCTGTTGAGAAACTAGTTTTTCGACAGGGGTTTTTTATGGACAAGCCATTCCGATTAGCATAGAACTAATCAAGTCCTAACACAAATCTAACAGTTGTGAATGAAGTTATAATAAAAAAGGAGATTCAAATGAAGATGAATTTAAGGAGAATCGCGGTGGGATTAGGCGGAGCGGTCTGCCTTGCAATCACCGGAAACCTGTTTGCGGGAACCATCAATGGGGCAGGCGCTACGTTCCCGGCCCCATTGTATCAGCAGTGGATTTCGGAATATTCGAAAGTCAGCGGAGGAGTTAAGATCAACTACCAGGCTGTCGGTTCCGGAGCAGGTCTTGCACAGATAAGGGCGAAAACAGTGGATTTCGGAGCTTCGGACGAACCTCTCAAGAAAGAAGATCTCGACAAGGATGGCATGGTCCAGTTCCCCATGGTCATGGGCGCGATTGTCCCAGTTGTCAATCTTTCTGACGTCAAGCCCGGCGAAATGAAGCTTTCAGGTCTTGTGATTGCGAAAATATTCATGGGGCAGATCTCTTCATGGAACGATCCTGAGATCATAAAATTGAACGAAGGACTTAAGCTTCCTGACAGTAAGATTACCGTGGTCCACAGGGCTGACGGTTCCGGTACGACCTGGAATTTCACCAATTACCTTTCGAAGGTTTCAGAAGATTGGTCGAAGAAATACGGATGCAGCAAGGAAATCGCGTGGGTTGAGGGGAGTGTCGGTGGGAGGGGGAACTCCGGTGTTGCCGCGATGGTCAAGAAGATCAGGGGCTCAATCGGGTATGTCGAGTCAGCTTATGCGTTTGAAAGCAAGATGACCTACACCCAGATGCAGAACAAGGCTGGAAAATTTGTGCAGCCTGAGAACGATTCCTTCCAGGCGGCGGCGGAAATTGCCGACTGGAAAAATGCCCCGGGCTTCTACATGGTGCTTACGGACCAGGCTGGGGACAAGAGCTGGCCTATGATGGCTACAACATATATCCTTGTCTACAAGAGCCAGCCGGACAAGGAGAAAATTGACATCCTTCTCAAGTATTTCTCATGGGCCTATGACGGTGGGGCCGAGATAGCGAAGAAGTTGAACTATGTCCCGATGCCGAAGAATGTTGCCGATCTTGTCAAGGAAACATGGAAGAACGAGATTACAAAATAACTTGTCTTAATATGAAAGAATTTCATACTTTGAAAGATATAAATGGCAGAATTACGAAGACAGTCAAATAGCAGGCAGTCATTTCCCGACAGTGTATTCAAGGCGCTGACATTTGTCAGCGCCTTGAGCATTATTGTAGTGATGTCAGGTCTTTTCTTCCAGCTAGTATGGCATTCGATTCCTACGATCAGAAAATTCGGATTTGAATTTTTCTGGTCGAAACAGTGGGATCCTGTGAATCTCCAGTTTGGCGCGCTCAGCAGCATCTATGGGACGATTGTCACTTCGCTCATAGCCATAGTCATAGCCGTCCCCCTGAGTTTTGTAATCGCCCTGTTCCTTGTGGAGATAGCCAGTCCTGGAATCAAGAGCATTGTGAGCCAGGCACTTGATCTGCTTGCAGCCATACCA
>JANYBI010000488.1 GCA_025360875.1 Lentisphaerota bacterium | reverse complement strand
TTGAGACGAACCATATGATGCCAGCTTCCTTTTTGCGTGACAGATAATGGGCGGAGCCATCCAGGAAAAGGTTGAATATTACATGTACCCATTTTCGGTAGTACAACTTGTCTTGTGTCAGAAAAACATTCATGCGTCTTGTTCTTTCATAATACCCGCCTGCCAGTAATTATGGCAAGAATAATGCCAATTATTACATAAGCAATCCATCCGAGAATCCCATGCTCATAAAATACCTTTCCCCATGGCAAAGGCAAGGTCTAAGGTTGTATTGGAATAACGACTGCTGTGGTGCTTTATTATGGTAGGGAAAGATGAACACCATGAAACCAAAACCACTCAATATCATTCTATGCGTTATTTTGCTCTGTGTTGCAACCGAACTTCATGCAGCACTTACTGATGGTGACTTCTATTGTTGGATGGTAAAAGTGACAGGAGGGGATTATGGAATAGAAAGTGCGGACAGCAGGACTTCCTACCTTCATTTTTCCTCTCATACATTTACTGTCAACGCAAATGCAAGAGGATTTCTTGCATCAATAGCTTCCTTCTTAGCCATTACTCCTTTGACAATATTAATCTGCGTATCCCTGATAAAGAAATTTCATTGGGGGTGCAAGGGTTATAATGAAAGTCGCAAGACAGAAATTTTCAGAGCATGGGCAGTCCGTATATTTGGGCTTCTTGCCACATATTATATAATATACATTGCTGAAACAGGGAGTCTGCTTTCATGTTTCAAGGTAAATCCCTCCACAGACATATTTGTATGGAAAATATTTATGAGCTTCATATTCATATTGTTTGTCCTAACACTCTGCATTGCTGCCAACAGGGCAATTCTCAAGGATAACCGAAACCTTTTAAGGCATATGTTCATTTCATGTGCAGCAGTAGGTTTGATTGCAATTGTAATTTTGATAGGAATTATACCTTGGAAGCCTTTCATTCAAGGAGGCATTTTAATATTTTCCACATGGTTTCTTCCTCTGTTCATTTTTACAAGCCTGTCAGTTGCCTGCATTAGGAACATTGAAAAGCCTCCCTCTCCATATGCAATTATTCCAGACATGAAAATATCCATTATCCTCTTTTGGCTTTTAATATTTCAATTTTTTCTATTTGCAGGAATATTGACTCGTATAATGATTGCAAAGGATTCTTTTGATTTGGGTTTTGCCTTCCTGATTATTGGTTGCTTATATGCCCTGTATTTTATCAAGAATGACCTGAAGAAGATACATAATACTAAAACTGATTCTGTCTCGCAACCATGTTCGGAAGAGGCACATTCCGCTCAAAATGAAACGAGCCACAGCGTTTGGTGGAAACAGTGAATATTGAAAATGTAAAATATGAAAAAGGCGATTTCAGAGGATATTTGAAATCAATTGTTGTTATTGCACTTTCGCTATCTCTCTTGCTATTGCTATATTATAAACTCAATCCCATTTTTATGGATATATGGGGTGCGAGAAGCGGATGGTATTTAGATGAATATAGGACTTGGGGGGCAAAAGTATGGAGAATGTTCTATCGGGCAACCTATTCCTGGATGTTCCTATTACTTCCCGTCCTGTGGATGTTCTCCGCATTCTTGACGCAATCCGTTTTAAAAAAGGACAAGGCAAGGATATTCAACAACTGTCACATTGCTTTAATTATCATCATATCGGCAATGGTTATTTTTGCATATTACGGGCTGATAATGCTGCCGTTAATATAGACCGACCAGACACAGCAAGCCCCAAAGGACGGGAAGTGAGGGGCTGAGTATGAGGATTTTTAGCAGGCTCAGGAGTGACAGGTGAGTCTCACTTCGCACTTGACAACAGGATTGGCTCCAAAAAGAAAGGTTATCATCTTATGAAGCGGATGATTTTCGGCAGAACAGGATTGAGTGTCAGCAGGATAGCTTTCGGAGGCATTCCCATAATGCGGCTCCCGACGCCCGACGCTGTTGCACTGGTGAAGGAATCGCTGAGACTGGGCGTGAATTTCATCGATACGGCGAACGGTTATGCGGACAGCGAGGAGAAGATCGGCCTGGCCATTGACGGCATTCCAAGGCGGGAACTCGTCCTTGCCACAAAATCGATGGCGAACGACAAGAAAACAATTCTGGAGCACATAGACAACTCCCTGAGGAAACTGAAGACCGACTACATCGATATCTACCAGCTGCACAATGTGAGCTCCGATGAAAAGTTCAATGCCGTGATGGCCGAAGACGGGGCCTATGAGGGAATCATGCTTGCGGTCAGGCAGGGCAAGGTAAGGTTCGCGGGTTTCAGCTCGCATACCATGGACTGCGCCAGGAAAATGCTCCAGACCGGCAAATTTTATTCTATCCAGCTCCCATATAATTTCATAGACAGGCAGGCGGAGTCGGAGGTAATACCCCTTGCCAAGAAAATGAAGATGGGGATTATCGCGATGAAACCCCTTGGCGGTGGCCTGCTGGACAATGCAAGGCTCTGCTTCAAGTTCCTTCTGCAGGATGACGGGATTGTTCCGGATCCAGGGATTGAAAAATTGGGCGAGATGAAGGAAATAGCTGAAATAGCCAGGAAAGCCGGTCCTCTGACCAAGAGGGATCTTGAGGAGATGGACAAGATTCGCAATGATACCGCCAAAAACTGGTGCCACAGGTGCGACTATTGCCAGCCATGCCCGCAGAATATCGGCATCAGCATAGTACTGCAGGTAAATTCAATCATCAAAAGGATGAACGTTGAAAAGATGTCTTCCTGGGTGGGCGGTCAGATAGCCATGGTCGACAAGTGTACCGGATGCCGGAAATGCGTAAGCAGATGCCCCTACAACTTGGATATTCCGAAACTGCTTAAGGAGAACCAGCTGACCTGGAATGAATATCTTGAAAAGCACAAAATATCTTAGGGAACCTTTACTATCTTTGGTTGCACACCTTCTTTTTCTGAGTGTATATTGCCATCCAAAATTCTTATGCCTGCCAGAAAAAAGGGGGAAGTCATGACGATAAATCAAAGGAAAGAGGGAAATGCCACTATTCTGGAGTTGCATGGGAGGCTGGACGCGAACAGCGCCCAGGAAGCTGAACAGCGGCTGTTGACGCTCATTGACGGAGGCGCCCTGCAAATTGTATTGGACTTATCAGGTCTGGAATATATAAGCAGCGCTGGCCTGCGTGTGTTCCTGTCAGTTGCCAAGCGAATAAGGCATGCCGGGGGAAAACTGGCGCTGGTAAGCCCGGCACCCCAAGTTGCGCAGATTCTTGATGTGGCGGGGTTCGCCAATATCCTGCCGATTACCGCAATGGTATCTGAAGCCGTAAGCATCTGCGCGACACCAGCAGCAGTCGAAACTCCGGAACCCGTGAAGATGACGGACATCAAGCTTACTGTTGCCGAAGAAATTTATCTTCTCGCACTGGACGATGTCCGTGGTGTCATCAAGACCCTTCCTGATTTCACGCTGGAATATTCGTTGGCATCGGCCCTGCTCATGGAACTGGAGCTTTGCGACAGGATCGATACGGATCTGACGACACTGAAGGTGACCTCGTCCGCACCTACAGGAGAACCTCTCCTGGATGACACATTGCTGGAACTGCAGAAAAAAACTGAACTGCAAACCACGTCGTTCTGGCTGGAACGGCTCACGAGCCGGGAAAAGCATATCGAGGAAAGGGTGCTGGCACAGCTGATCCGGAAGGGAATCCTCAAACAGGAAAACCGGCGCATCCTGTGGGTATTTGAAATACACCGTTATCCGCTCATGGATGATCGCGAGGTGAAAGAAGTTAAGATGCGCCTGCGCGAGCTGATTCTCGGCAATGACATTCCCGATGCGCGGGATGCCGTGCTGATCAGCCTGGGCAACACCTGCCGTCTTCTGGAGGATCTGTTCACGAAGGAAGAAAAAGAACGGATCCATTCCAGAATTGCCGCTTTGGCACGTCTGGACCTGGTCGGTTATGCTCTGACAAATTCCATCAGCGAGATCGAGCGCAAGATAGCCATTACATCCCTGCCACCGCCCATGTAGGGATTGTAGCACATGTCCTGCTGTCACAGCTGGGATTGCTCTACAGGGAAGATATAATTTAATTGGGTTCGAATATCCAATACCCAACACGGAATATCCAACCGATGAAGGGAAGAGAAAAAGAAAATTTCGCTATAATTTCCTTGGATATTGGACATTCCGTGTTGGATATTGGATATTCATGTATCCTCGTTCAAAATTAAAACGGACCGTTTAACTGTACCAAGCAGAAGGTGAATTTGCTTTATGCTTAAGAAACCTGCGAATCTTGTCTATGGTGTTGATGAAAGCCCCGGCATTTTCACACTGATCATACTTGGATTCCAGCATGTCTTCACGCTGTCCGTCGCATTCATATTTCCTGTTGTCATTGTGGATTCGATTGGTGGTACGCCTATCCAGGCGCAGCATCTGATCACCATGGCGATGATCGCAACCGGGGTTGCCACGATATTGCAGGCTCTCAACAAAGGACCCGTCGGTTCCGGATACCTGTGCCCGCTGCTGAACGGTCCCGCCTTCCTTTCAGCTTCAATGCTGGCAGGCAAGACAGGCGGACTGTCTCTGATCTTCGGCATGACAGCTGTCGGCGGAGTGTTCGAAGGTCTCTTTTCCCGTATTGTTCCCAGGATGAGGGCATTCTTCCCTTCTGAAGTCACAGGCACTATCGTCATGATGGTCGGCATTGAGCTTATTCCCCTTGGAGTGACAAGGTTTCTGGGTGTCGACAGGTATCATATGGTGCCAGATGCAAAGGATCTTGCTGTCGGAATGATAACGTTGTTCGCCATGATGAGTTTCAATGTATGGGGAAAGGGGAAGTTGCGGCTGTATTCCGTGCTTATCGGCCTTTCATTCGGATATACCGCCGCGTATCTCGCGGGAGTGCTCACCAACAGGCACCTCTCCCAGATGATAAGC
>JANYBI010000293.1 GCA_025360875.1 Lentisphaerota bacterium | reverse complement strand
CGCCCCCGACACCATCGGCAAAACGGATCTCTTCATAAATTTCGAGAAGAGCATGAAGAACACGCAGTCCACGCGGATTCCTTCGCTTTTCATCGACGGCGCCAAGAGCGTAAGGGGTGAAATCCTCCTTGCCGCAAACCGCGGACTGTCGCTGACGGTAGACGACCTGAAGAATCTCCGGAAATATCCCACCGGTTCCGCCACTCTCAGGGAACCCGGACTCCAGCACAACCTGAGGTTCAAGGACCAGGACTGGGACGGAAAGGTGACAGTCGTCCACGAGCAGGTGAACATAGTCTCCGAAGTCTTCCACATCGGATCAGTGGGGGAAGGGACGATCTACGGAAGCTCAATCTTCACGTATCACGTGTCCGGCGCACCTGTCGACAAGCTGCAGATGAAGATCAACCCTTCGGTGAAGAATCTCGAGTTCACGGGCGGAAACATAGTCGACTGGAAACTTCTTGAGGACAACCCGGAAGTACAGACCTGGCAGGTCAATTTCAAGGAAAAGATTTTCGGGGACTACACCCTTCTCGCGACCTACGAGACTCCTCTTTCAGGAGCGGAGACTAAATATCGGATGGGGGACCTTACAACTGTCGGCTCCGGCGCGGAAACGGGATTCATGGCCCTCACAAGCGCAAGGAACCTCAAGGTCTCCTCAGGCAAAATTTCCGATGCCGTTACCGAGATAGAGGCATCTGAAATTCCCGATGAATACAAGGTCTTCCTTCAGAATCCGATCCTAAAGGCATACCGTTTCACTCTCACACCGCACTGGATTGAGATGAACATCTCGGGCTACTCCTCACAGCAGATGATAAGCATAGCGGTGGACCATGCGAAATTTTCGACGCGAATCGACCGCAACGGCCAGGCGGTGACAACGGCGGAATACAGGATAAAGAATTCCTCCCTCCAGTTCCTGGCGATGGAACTGCCGCCAAAATCCGAACTGTGGACAGTCAAAGTCAACGGCGAAAAGAAACGCATATCCTCGTCCGCCGGCAAATTCCTGATACCCCTGCCCCGCAACAAGAACACGGATGATCCCATAGCAGTCGAAATCACCTATGCCGAAAAGAACGGCGAACTGGGGAAATCGGCGGAACTCAGGCTTTCCGCACCGGTCCTCAGCCTTGAAACAATGTTCTCGCGTTGGACAATCGAAGTACCTGAGAACTACAACCTGACCGAATATGGCGGCAACATGATGCCGATGCGGAATCCGCAGAGGATCGGACCTCCGGGAATAATTGCGAGGTTCGCAAAATGGATGAACCGCATCATGAACCCGATAATCCTCCTTCCCTGGCTTGCACTGACACTTATCGGCGGCGCACTCGTATGGAGCTGGTCGAAAGGCTCGCTCAAGATCCTGGTTACGACCGTATCCGTCATAGCCATCGGAATAATATTGCTTGCGAGCCTCGCATTCCTGGAGAGGAAGCTCCACGGCACAGTTCCAGAATTCCTGCCTGAACCTGTGAACTCCTGCGAATTCACGCGCCTGTTCAGCCTGCCGCAGGACACGCCGAAGATCGAGATCTATATGACCGATATGAAAGCCTCTTCGTTCCTGAAAGTCGTGCTTGCTTCCACCTTCGTGTTGCTCGGATGCATCCTGCTCGGAATAGGCACATTCTCGTCGGGAAAACTGAAATCCTCGTTCATTCTTGCGAGCGGCATGGGAATGATCATATGGGCCCTGTCGTATTGGCTCTACCTGAACGCGATAACGGCATTCGCCATCGCCGCGGCAATTCCGTTGATCCTCACCTTCAGCTTCTGGCGGATGATCTTCAGGAAGTATCGCAGCGTCGCAGCCGCGTGCCTCATCCTTTTCATGGCTCTCCCGTCGATCTCCCAGGCCGCTGATGACAGCGTAATAACCATTGAGGACGCAGTGTTCAAGATCTCAACGGTGATAACCGACGATGACAAGGTCATTACCGGAACTGCCAGATATATCATCAAGGCAGATAAGGGCGGAACCATAGTCATGCTGCCGGCTCCTGCCGTCCTGACCGGCGGAACGCCCAAGATATCGGGACTTGAAATATTGCGCAACGGAAACAACTACATGCTGAAAGCGCTCAGCTCAGGCGAATACGAATTTGAAATCGGATTCCTCCTTCCTGTCTCAGAGGAAAGGAACGGCAATTTCAGTTTCCCGCTCACGATGCCGGTCTGCAAGCGCAATTCGGTCGAGGTCAGGACGAACCGCGAGAACGTGGAGATCACATCTCCGGAGGCGATATTCTTCAAGGCGACATCTGTAAACAACGTCTGCGTGGCGGAAGCCAACTTCGTTCCGGGCGCCAGCGTGTCCTTCAAGTTCCGGCCGCAGGTAAGGAAGGTCGAAAAGGAGAAAACCGTTTTCTTCACGAGCATAGACGCTCTTGCGAAGTTCGCAAGCGGCTTTGTAGAGACGAAATACTATCTGAACTTCCAGGTGGCCCAGGGCGAGACTGCGAAATTCGCAGTCGAAATCCCGGAGAACATGAGAGTGACATCGGTAATCGCGCCTGATCTCGGGGCCTGGCGTTTTGCTGAGGAGACCCATCTGCTCGAAGTCTTCCTTTCGCAGCCGCACCATGGGATTTTCACCGCTACGGTCGTCACGCAGATCGCAAACTGCAATCTCCCGTATGAAACCAAGATTGGAACATTGTCGGTTAAGGACGCCGGAAAACAGTACGGGACACTCGGAGTAAGCGCCGATTCGAACGTGCAGGTGCTGGTCGACGACAAACTCGACGGATTCAACAGTATCAACCTGAACGATTTCAATGCGAAATTCGCAGATGCCGGCCCGGCCCTGAAGAAGGCTTTCCGCTATAACAAGCCCCCGGCCTCGATCATGGTCAAGGCAAGCGCGGTCGAGCCTGAGCTGAGAATCAAGGAAAACTATGCGATCTCATTTGAAGAGGAGAAGACGGTGCTGACTTCCGACCTGAGCCTCGAAATAGCCAAGGCTGGAATTTTCTCGGTGACCCTCGACATTCCCCAGAACTACGATATCGACAAGGTGTCGGGCTCAGACGTCCAGCACTGGGATGAGATATCGGAGAAAAACGTCCATAAGCTGCTCGTTCATTTCGACAAGAGTATCTGCGGCACTACTGAAATACATCTGGAACTCACCATTTCCGAAAGGAAAAGGGAGAAGACGATGACGATTCCGAAGATCACGGTCGTCGGCGCGCAGAAGCACAAGGGAGATCTCGCTGTCAGCCTTGAACGCGGTACCAGGATGGATGTGATTTCAAGGCAGGGTCTGGAAATCAAGACCGAAGGGTTCGCGCAGAACCGCGACAAGAATGCGCACAGGTTCTCAATTGTCCGTGCCGACTGGGAGCTTAAAGTCAGCTTCGACGTGATCGCCCCATGGGTGCAGGCGGAAGTCCTCCAGATCGGGAAAGTCACCGAGGGCGTTGTCGAATATGACGTATATTTCCATTATTCAATAGAGAATGCCGGCGTCAAATCGTTCAGGGTCCGCCTGCCTGAAAACGCGGAGACGCCTGAATTCTCAGGGCAGAACACCGCGGATCCGCAGAACCTCGGAAAGAATCTCTGGGAAATCGAACTCCACCAGAAAGTCAGCGGCAAATACATGCTGCAGGCGCATTACCGGATACCTTACGACAAGAACACCCAGGTGAAGATCGTGCCGGTGGTTACCGAAGGCACGGAACTCCAGAAAGGATATCTCGTTGTACTCTCGGATGACTCTCTGCAGGTGAAGCTGGCTGACAGGAAAGGTGAAATCTCCGAATTCGACGTGAGGAAGATTCCGGCGTACTTCAAGGTTGACTACCTTTCAAATGCCGTCATGTGCTTCCGCACCGTAGGCAACGACTATTCCATCACTCTTGATGCGATACGGCACAAGACAGCGGACCAGCTCAAGGCGCAGATCCAGAACGTGAACATAAGTTCCGTGGTTTCCCCGGAAGGAAGGGTGATAACCTCGGCGCAGCTGTCTCTCACCAACGGAAACCAGACCTTCCTGGAGATGAAACTTCCCGAAGGCAGCACGCTGTGGTCAGTGCTGATTGACAACCAGGCGGTGGAAGTCGCCCAGGAAAAGGGGAATCTGCTTATTCCGCTCAGGCAGGGGCTTTCGGGCGGCGGGCGCAGCCAGAACATCGAGATCATATATTCCCTGCAGACTGACAAATCGTGGTCCGCCAAGAACCAGGTGTACAACGGACCGTCCTTCAATCTTCCTCTGAGGAACGTCAGCTGGAACCTCTATCTGCCAAAGGATTTCGATTATACCAAATTCGATGGCACGCTGGACTATTTCGATCGTTCGATGGCGGGTCTGACCTACATAAACCTCGAGGATTACGACCGTGAGAACGAAATGTACAACAGCGAGAACAGGAAAAATGCAAAGGCTATGCTGACCGAAGCGAACAAGTTTGCCGCTTCCGGAAAGAAACGCGAGGCTTCCGAATATTTCCAGAGCGCATCCAACCTCTCCCTCAACGACGCGGAACTCAACGCCGATGTGAAAGGACAGTGGCAGCAGGCGCAGAGGGATAATTCCATCCAGGGACTGTTCGGCAGAAGAGCCGCCCAGAAAAAGGGGAAATCTGTCGCACAGGATGAAATGCAGGCAAATGCGCCATCCCAGCAGCCGGCCGTCCAGACCGATGACATTGTTGCTATAAAGCAACAGCTTGGCGGAGCGGAGATAAGCCATCTCCAGACGATATCCGACAAGATATTCATGCAGCAGCAGCAGGCGGCGGCCGTACCGCATCCACTGCGCATGACAATTCCGGAAGGCGGCACGAAGCTTGAGTTCAGGAGGGCGCTGCAGGTGACGCCGTTCGCGCCTACACAGATTTCCTTCAAGGCCAAAAAGAATGTGACCTGGCGCGATTTCTCCGAAATATCTGCCGGAATCATCATAATTCTCGGGCTGGCGCTGGTCCTAATTGTCTTGAAACCGAAAACCGCGGATTGAGGAATTATCAGGTAGGGCGCGTTCTCCAAAAGCGCCGCCTCAAAACGGACGGCTCGGAGAGCCGTCCCTACCTTAAATTCGGCAATTTTGCAATTGGCTCACATATCTACTTGAAGAACAGCCCTTACGGGCTTAACTACGAACAAACACTGAATTATTCAGGGAAACCATGCGACGATACAGGAAAACAATAAGGCATCCGGAGACATTGCGCGGGAGAAGCCGTGGTGGTGCCTCATCGCAGTTCGACTACATTTTGGATCTCCATGGACAAACATCGGACGAGGCGACCGCCATGCTCAATTCCGTACTTTCATCATACGGCAACTCCTGCATCCTGATAGTGCATGGCAAGGGCGAAGGAATTCTCAGGAGGAGAATCCGCGCGTTCGCAGCCTCTGATCCGAGGATAAAGAAGGTGGAATTCGGAGAAGACGCCCTCGTCCCCGGAGGCGATGGCGTGACGGTGGCGTATACGAAGTAGATGAAAGTTGCCAGTGGTCGGTCGTCAGTCGTCGGTGATAATTAGAAATTCTCTGTGTAATCCGTGGCTGAGCTTCAATGCTTCGTAATGTATCTGACAGCTTCATCTTCGGAATCAAAGTCCTGATCCCATAGGAATGATGCGGACTGGAGGGCCTCTTCACGGACTTCATCGTCCTTATCAGACAAAGCTTTCACGACAAGCTCCTTGAACTCCTCCTTCGGAATTTCCAGGTCGATGAATTTCGACACCGCATTCAGCCTGACATCGCTGAATTGCGAACTGAGAGCAGGTCCAAGCAAACTTAGAACATCATAATTGTCGTCCAGAGAGTCCATGAGACTGTAGGACTCATCGCGGACATCGGAAGTTCCATCTTTCATCGCCGTCGCAATGAACGGCAGGATGTTCTTCTGATCCGTATCAAACCATGACAGGCTTTGTGCGGCGGCAAGCCTGACATCCGGGGACTTGTCTGAAAACGCAAGAGCCAGCAGGTCCGGCTCAAACTTCTCAAGGTTCGTTATCATATTTATCTTGGCGTCATCATCCATGGACGCAAATTCCTTTGAGAGCTCCTCGGCTGATTTCCCGGCTCCGAGGATTTTCCTTGGACCTGTTAAGGCGGGCTTTTTGTCACTTTTGGATGGCTTGCCGACTGCAGCATTCTTTTTCTTCGCAGGAGAATCAGAAATGAATTTCCCATACTTCCCAGTGCTGACGCCATTGGAACCAACAGATGGTTTTTGAAGCTTATCGCTGTCATTTGTATCAACGGGCTTGCAGAAGATTATGAGTACAATTACGACCACTAGTGTAAGTATAATGGCTGCTGCCAGTATCTTGATCGATTTTGGAATATTGGTATTTATGGTATTTCTCCTTAAATTGCCTCTAAGCTAAGGTCTCCTGCCAGCGGCACGCAGGATCCGCTGGGGAACGTCTGATTCTCCCTGGATCACGTGATTACTCCGGTACGAGAGATTGGTAGGATATGAAACCCCATTCTCATCACGGTATTCGCAAGGGCTGTAAAAATCCGGGTACAGCCAGTAATTACCGATATATCGAATATCGCCATATGTCCTGCAGCCGCCAGTATCGCTGCCGTATGGAAGGATGTTCAAAAGGCTGGGAAGGGCTGAATAAGGAAGCGGATCCAGGACGTTGGGCGCGGGCCCGAAATCCATATTGCCCCGCGGATTGTCGTAGGAGACATTGTTGCTGAGGGTAATGTAACGGCTTCCGCCGTCGGTATAAAAGATGTTGCTTCCGGCATTGGCCCGTTTTCCGAATGCGACGTTTCCGGAGATCAACATGCCTTTGGCTAACGAAGGACCTTGCCTACCAAGCGTATAGATCGCACCCCCGTCCCAGAGTACACTAAGGAAGTCCTCGATGTGGTTGTTGAGAATCCTGTTTCCGCAGCTGGTGGTTGGCGTGTCATAGTTCCCCCACTGGCCAATTATCGCTCCGGGCGCTCCCGGAAAACTCCCCGGGTCAAGCAATCCCCAGCCCCAGCCAATGGCAATCCCGGCCCATGGGACAGATATGATCGAGTTATGGCTGATCGTGGTACGGGTTGTGAAACCGACGAATATCCCTGCCGCATCCACGTAATCCACACCTGTATTGTAGATCAGGTTGTTCGAAATCAAGTTGTCCCTTGTGACCTGTTCCGGGCTGTTCGGGTGATGGTCGACTATGTCAATCCCCCCCAGCTGGATTCCCGCCGACGAGATGTCCCTGAACTTATTGTTGATGATGGAATTGTTCTGGCTGCCCGTATTAAAATCAAGCCCCACGGCGCCCAGATGCTCGAAGAGGCTGTCCTGAAACCTGATCTTGCGCGCGAAGATGAATTTGACATTTCCGGGAGTGCGTTCGTCATTCTGATCATGCCCGATGATGTTGGGTTCATGTCCGTTGCCGACGAGATGGAAACCGCTCTGGTCCGAAACGTATCCGTCGCCGGTGCTCGGTTCCATCCAGGTGGCATAGGAGAAAGTCAGTCCCTCGAAACGTATGTTGCATATTGGCTGGGCAAGGGTACCCTGCCCGTCCACCAGCGTCTCCAGCACCGGCAGTTCAACGTCGGCCGTGTCCATATCTTCTCCCCAGCGCGGGATATAATAGAGAGTGTTGTTAGACTCATCCAGATACCATTCTCCCGGGTCACTCAGGAACTCATATGCGTTCTCAAAACGCGTCACCTGCCAGAAACTCCATATGCCGGGCTTATATTTGTGGCTGGTTTCGTCATAGGAAACGAAAACATTAGCATTCGTCCAAGCAGGTTCCTGAAGAGTTATAAGTCCGGGTATGACCGCCGGCAGGATCAGTTCAGGGAAAACTGCATCCACGGGAACCCTCATCATCTTCCACTGCGTTATGATGACCGCCTCGATCTGCTGCGGATTTTTCCAAAGAGCCGGATCGGCATACTCTAGCGGATTCAGGAGATTAGGTATGTACTGTATGCCTCCATTGGGCGAAGCACCGACAGGATCATAGTTGGGCCTGAAACCGGCAGGATAAGGATCGGTCTGGGCCCTGGTCGCACGTTGTCCGTTGACATACAGCTGTCGTGACCGGTTGGCGCCGACATCCGCCTTATAGATATTCAGCGCGGCGTCGTGAAGCGTCCAATTTTCCACTTTGACCGCACCGGAAATTACCGGATGCTCGTCGGGCGCGGCACGGTATATCACATAGCGCCCGTTCTGTCCGGAGTCGCGCCAGTCGAGTACCAGAGGCTGTGTAAGACGGTGTGTACCATCGCGAATATATATTGTGATATCTCTTCTCTGATCCTCATTGATGAGCCGGACCGCATCGCGTGCCCTTTCAATGGTGAGGAAAGGGTGATCCTGATCTCCAGAGTTGCCGTCATTACCATCCAACGCAACCCAGAATGATATTGGGGCAGCGACAAGGGTTACAGAGTCACCGGCTATGCCTATGAAGAGCAAGAAAGCAATGATGGAATTTCTGATTTTCATGATAGTGAAAGATTAGCACATCAGATACGGGAAATCAAGAGGGTGTCACCGTGTTAAAGGTGGGGGGATTATCCCAATACTTCCGCCTGAAGGCGGAACTCCCTCCATCGTTTCTTGATCTATTATGGTTTGCCTGAAAAGTAACACAGACATTCTTGTCTGTAGGTTCAAGTTCTATTTTCAATCGCAGACAAGAATGTCTGCGTTACTCCATTCGAGCAGGCACCCATCATGGAGGGCCGATACCGAACGTGTATGTCGCAAGACCCTGTCCGTTGTCGATGACTATGTTGTTATCACCCATTAGAAGGCCAGCAGGAAGCGTGGCCGGTATAACAACCTTGATCTCGCTTGCGCCAGTGTCGGAGTCCAAATCCATGCTGCTCTTTGCCGCAACACCTTTTTCGTCAGCATATTTGAGGGGTGGCACAACCTTCAGAAGAAGCTTAGAGACCCCAGGTTTCCCTGTAACCTTGTACTCAAGCCAGGCAATTGGAGCCTTCTTGCCAAAATAATTGCCTTCGACAGTTATAGTGCCGCCAGCCGCAGCGGTAGAAATACTTGCGCCACCGATGTCCTTCACATCGGTAATCTCCGGCGGGACAAGTGTGAAGAACCTGCTGAGATACTGTGCGGTGCCCGTGGATGTCTGTATTATAACATATGTGTCCTTGTCATACTGCGGATAAAGAGCGAGGAAGTTCGCGCAATAGAACCCGGAAGCATAGCAGCTGGCCAGCTTTGTCTTGTCGTAGAGCAACACTGGAGTCGGCCATACGCAACTGAGAGTTTCTTTCGGCAGCAATGCCGTTGGTGTAGCGAGGAGGGTCAAGGCATACGTAACAGTTTTCCCTGCCACCGGTTGGACAAGTTCGCCCTTGAGGAGCTTCGGTTTTGACGTGAAGTCTGCGATAATAGCAGGTACTTCGAAATTGTAGATGGAGAACCGCGATCCGGGTGCGAGATAAGTGGTCGAATTCCAGACATCAGTGACCGAAGGATCGAGAACACTTACATTCACACTGTTGCTGAATACGGGGTCATTTCCCAGATCGTCAGTTATCTTACACCTGTACATGGCCGCGTCGATAGCGGCAAGTGAATTCATGTTAAGGGCATATGTGTCTGTAGCATTAATGGTGGAGCTGTCACTCATGTCGTTCCAAGTCTTACCTCCATCGGTACTGATCTGCCACCTATAAGTAAGACCTGACCCCGTCGCTTTCACCGTCAACGTGAGGGAATCTCCTTCCCAGACAGGATGGTATGCCGGCTGATTGTTGACAACTGGTCCGACTACTGTTGCACTGGAATATGTCGCAGAGACCAGGTTGCCATTGTTGTCGTAGGTAAAATTTATTGTCCTGTCATTTGAATAGACAATCTTGGCGAGCCTGTTGTTGGCGTCATAGGAGTATTGTTCGTGGATGGGGCCGCTTGCATTCACTGCCGATGACAGGAAGAAACTTGCTGCAAGTATGATAAGCATTGATATGAAATTTATCTTTTTCATGGTTATTCTCCTCCCTCGGTTTGCTGGCTCTTATTGACATCCTTATATACCGCCTTGGTTGCATCCCATACGGCACCAGCTGTTTCTCCACCTTTGCCGACAACGGCATTTTCCAGCGTGTTAGCTCCAATTTCCCCTGCCTCGCCGAGGCGGTTCATACCTTGTTCAGTGCCTTCAGCGAGACCCTTTACACCTTTCTCATAATAGTTGCCAAGGCCTTCAGCTTCGGCGAATTTCTTCTTATCGCTTTCTGTGAAGCCTTTATATCTATCTTCGAACTCCTTTCTCTTCTGCAGTTCCTCAGCGCGGTATTTGGCGTTTATCTCTGCGGATTTCGCATTTGCGTTCTCATGGCTTTCCGCGGAATCCATGCACCAGTAGATGAATCCTACTCCTGCCATTATAAGAGGTATCGCCAATGGAATGCTTCCTGTCGGATCCGCATAGATTATCGGATTATTCCTGCCATATGCGTAGAGGTTCGAGCCTGCTGCGAATCCCAATGGATCCCGGCTGAGGAAACGTGCGGAAGCCGCCTCATAGAAGCGTTTGCCCATACAGAAGATGCCGTTGCCTTCGTCCTGTACTCCGAGAATCCCAGCGAAAGTAAACGTATTGCCGCTGACGATGGCGTCGTTCACATTAAGCAGATTCACTCCAACCTGTCCATACGGGAGATAGTCGTATTGCACCAGCGCTGCCCCTGCGTTGTTGGCAATAAGTCTGACATTGCCCTGCATGTCCCCGTAATAGTGTATCAGGCCTCCCGTTGCCTTATAGGTGGCAAGGAGCGTGCTGCCTGCGAATATGTGCCGGTCGATGATCGTGCCTCCCGCATCAGTAGTGTAAAGCAGAGTTCCGGAAGTCAGATAATGATATACGACAGTGCTTCCATCTACCGTCTCTCTCTTGACTCTTAGTCCTCCGGCATTGTAGGTATTATTCGTCGTAGTGATCGTCTTATCGGAATTTTTCCGGACCATCTTGGTAAGCCTGTTTTCGGCGTCGTATGTGCACTTCACAGTTCCAGCACCGAGATCGGTGAGATTGCCGTCAGCATCATTGACACAAGCCTGAACTCCTTTTTTCGTCAGCTGTCCTGCGGCATTGTAGGCCAGGATCGTGCTGTTTGCAAGATATAGGGAACTCTGGTAATAAGAAGTTCCGTCGAAGAATTGAGAAGTTATGTTGCCGACCTCGTCAGGAGTGCAATTGGCCGACAAGTCCACGGTCGCAGTCCCGCTATGGGCGATGTTGATGACCCTTCCTCCATTGTCTAGGCTATATGTTGTTAAGGTTCCATTTGGACGTGTAATGGTGGCGATCTGGCCACGATCGTCATAGGTAAGATCGAAAGTTGCCGCAATCGGTCCGGAAAGCTTGACCTGCGTTACAGCATTCGTGGAACGGCTCTCTCCCATGAGTTCAGTTCCGGGATTGTTCTTGAGGACCGACGGTATCTGCTGGCGGTTGAACAGGTCATAGGTGTATGTGTAAATGAGACCGTCAGGGAAAGTTACGGTTTTCAGCTGCCCGCCAGGATACCATGCAAGATCCACATATGTCGAATCGGGATATGTTATTTTTGTTATTCGGTTGTTGTTGTCATAAACATATTGTGTGGCGGTGGCTAGAGTGGTTCCCCAGGTATCGATTTGTTTTGTGATGTTCCCGTTCTTGTCGATTACTGTATTGTCCACGAGTGTCGTCGAAGCGCTTGTATCAGTGGGCTTGAAAGTCTTCTTTTTAAGGTGGCCGTCGTCATCATATTCATAGCCTATGATCTGCAGCCTTGCGTTCTTGATTGAGGAAGTTCTTCCAATTGCATCACGAGTGACAGTGGAGACTTTTTTGAGAGGATCAGTCGTTGATATGAGCCTGCCGTTTGCGTCGT
>JANYBI010000282.1 GCA_025360875.1 Lentisphaerota bacterium | reverse complement strand
CGTTCTTGAAGTTAGGACAAAATCCGGTCTATTGTGTACTGTGCTCTTTGAAAATATTACGTTTTCGGTCAGGCACTAACTACGAACAAATTCCCGGTCTCCCAGTCACCAATTCACCCAATATTTCCAGGTAGGGTTTTTACCCATAGCCTAAAACAAATCCACGGTTTATATTCCTGCCTTGATTTAAAATCATAGGATGATTGGTTGTAATAGACGGGGATTTCATGGGCAATAAGCTGAAATATGTTTTGCTGTTGATATTTGTGTTTTTCCTTGGATACTGGCTTCATATGCCGTCAGGCAATCCCGTTTCGGAAAAGCATGCGGGTCTGTCCCGGGCTGTTTCACAGGCGGCGGAGATGACATGCTCCATGCATCCCCAGATCCGCCAGCCCAAAGCAGGAAAATGTCCGCTCTGCGGCATGGATCTGATTAGTGTGTCAGGCAATTCCCGATGCGAATGTGGTCCCAAAGAGTTGAAATTGTCCGAGGCCGACGAAAAAATTTCTGCAATTGAAACGATGCCGGTGGAAAGGAAATTTGTCCCTGTCGAAATCAGGATGCTTGGGAAAATAGCATACAACGATTATACGCAGGCTTATATAAACGCCAGATTTTCCGGCAGAGTGGACAAGGTCTTTGCCAAATCCACTGGAATTACGGTGAAGAAAGGCGACCATCTTGCTGTTGTCTACAGCCAGGAGCTGAGGGTGCTGCTGCAGGAGCTGATACAGGCGTTGAGCGTCAAGGAGTCAAAGCCGGATGTCCCTTCTTCCACCACGTTTCTTAATTCAGTCAAGGAAAAATACCGGTTTTCCGGTTTCAGCGAGGATCAGCTGGAGGAGATCATAGATAAATTGAAAGGTGCCGAACGTCTGACTTTCGTAAATTCCCAGGTGTCCGGAATGCTGCTTTCTGTCACATCCCCGATATCAGGGGTCATTGTCGACAAGGTTCCTGTAGTAGGCAGGTATTTTGAAAAAGGTGAAATCCTATATATTATTGCCGACTTGAGCAGCGTCTGGGTAAATGTGGAGGCGTATGAAACGGATCTTCCGTGGCTGAAATGCGGGCAGGATGTCGAATTTACCACAGAGGCGTGTCCCGGGGAAAGATTCAAGGGCAGGATTGCATTGATACAGCCGGTACTGGATGAGGCGACAAGGACTGTCAAGGTCAGGATTGCTGCTGACAACAGTACAGGAAAGCTCAAGCCGGGAATGTTCGTCGACGCGACAGTTTGTGCGAAAATCGCAGAAGGAGGAAAAGTGGTTGACTGCTCGCTTGCCGGCAAATGGATATGTCCGATGCAGCCGGAAGTCATCAGCGACGGTCCGGGCTTATGCGGGATATGCGGAAAACCGCTTTCCACCGCTGAGTCGCTGGGACTTGCAAGTAAGGAGGACATGGATATTCCGCCTCCGCTTGTGATACCTGCTTCCGCACCGCTGATCACCGGGAAGAGGGCAGTCGTATATGTGGCTGTTCCCGGAAGAAGCGGTGTCTACGAGGGCAAGGAGATCAATCTCGGGGCGCGTTCAGGAAATTATTTCATTGTCAAGTCGGGACTGAAGGAAGGGGAGAAAGTGGTGAGCAACGGCAGTTTCAAGATAGACAGTACGCTTCAGATACTTGCAAAATCTTCAATGATGAACCAGCTCGGGGAAAATGATCCGGAACCCGCTGTTGCAGTATCGGATAATGCTGTCATGGGAAATGCACCGCCTCCGCCGGATGATATCATCCAGGAATACTTGCAGGTGCGCAAGGCGCTGTTCACCGACAATCTGGACGAAGTCATCAGACATGCGAAAAAACTTGATGGGAGATATCATGCCAATCTCGCTTTCTCGAAGGACATCTGGGAGGCGAGGAAGGCATTTGAGGAGATATCAAAGCTTTTCCACAGGGAGCTCGCAGGTTCGAAGATGAACTTGAAAAAGCCCTTTTTCAAGATGTTCTGCCCTATGGCATTTGAAGGCAGGGGCGCGTTCTGGATTCAGGACAGTGAAAAAGTGGAGAATCCTTACTTCGGACCCACCATGCCCGAATGCGGTGAATTGAAGGAGACTATTCCGGGAAGGAAGTAGAAGACTTGAACAAGAGGGGAACAAGAGATAGTTTTATCTAAATGAAAAATTCAAAATTAACCATAGCTGTTATTATTGCGATATTCGCATTCGTGTTCGGATACTGGATTCGAGGTCCTGCTCCGCACCCGGCAGCGACAACCGCGGCGGCAGTTTCCAAATCAGCGGACATGACATGTTCTATGCATCCGCAGATACGCCAGCCGAAACCGGGCAAATGCCCTCTTTGCGGCATGGATCTCATATCTGCCGGAAATGATTCGGGAGGCTGTTGCGGAGCGGGAGAACTGAAGCTCTCAGAGACAGCTGAAAAACTCGCAGGGATAGAGACGGCTCCGGTTGAGAGGAGATTCGTTCCTGTGGAGATCAGGATGCTCGGGAAGATTTCCTACAATGAGGAGACGGTGTCATATATCAATGCGAGGTTCGCCGGGAGGATAGACAAGCTTTTTGTAAAATCCACGGGGGTGGCGGTCAAAAAGGGGGATCGTCTTGCAGAAGTATACAGTCCTGATCTCCGGCTTTTGCAGCAGGAGCTGATCCAGGCGTCCAATATAAAGGACTCAAAGCCGAATGATGCAACAGCATCCGCCTTTCTGGAATCATTGAGGGAGAAATACCGGCTGTCAGGATTCACCGACGACGAGATCAATGAAATTATCGCCAAGGGAAGGACGGGTGACCGGCTCACATCAGCTTCGCAGGTTGCGGGAGTTCTGCTGACCATCACATCCCCGATAACCGGGATTGTCATCGACAAGGATGTGACTGCAGGCAAGTATTTTGAAAAGGGCGAGAAGCTTATTACAGTTGCCGACATGAGCAAGGTCTGGATCAACATTGAAGCATATGAAACTGATCTTCCCTGGTTGAAATATGGGCAGCATGTCGAATTTATCACGGATGCATATCCCGGTAAGAAATTCGAGGGACGCATATCCCTGATACAGCCGTCCGTAGACCCGCTGACGCGCACTGTCAAAGTCCGGCTCACGGCGGACAACAAGGAAGGCAGGCTCAAGTCCGGAATGTTCGCCCACGCGATAATCCATGCGAAGATCGCAGACGACGGCAGGGTGATCGATCCTTCGCTTGCTGGCAAATGGATAAGTCCGATGCATCCTGAGATCATAAGGGACGGGCCTGGGAAATGCGATATCAGCGGGGAACCGCTTGTCACGGCCGAATCGCTGGGAATTGCCAATGACAAGGATAAAAATGTCAAACCGCCTCTTGTGATACCCGCCTCGGCGGCACTGGTCACAGGGAAGAGGGCCGTAGTGTATGTCTCAGTTCCCGGCAGGAAAGGCGCATATGAGGGAAGGGAAGTCTCCCTTGGTCCTCGGGCAGGGGAATATTTCATTGTCGAGTCAGGGCTCAGGGAAGGTGAAATCATTGTCACAAACGGAAGCTTCAAGATTGACAGCGCCCTGCAGATACTTGCAAGGTCTTCGATGATGACTATGGCAGGCGGCTGCGGATCGGATTCGTTGTGCGGCGCTTCCTCAGGACAGGCCGAAAATCCACCGTCGGCCGAGATCCTCGAATCATATTCCAAGGTGCATGATGCCCTGTTTACCGACAATCATGGAGAAGTCCTGAAGAACGCGGCGAAACTTGACGCAAAATATTCGACCAGTCTTGCCACGTCAAAGGACATATGGGAGGCCAGGAAGGAATTTGAAAAGATATCGAAAAACCTCTACGAGGATCTTTCAAGTTCGAAAGGAAACCTCAAGGAGACTTTTTACAAGATATTCTGTCCTATGGCGTTTGAGGGCAGGGGTTCATTCTGGCTGCAGAACAGCGAAATAGTCCAGAATCCCTACTTCGGCCCGAGCATGCCGGAATGCGGTACGGTGCAGGAGACGATTGGAGGGAAGAAGTAAGTTTGTGAAAAAATGAGGTGTCAGGTGTCGGGTGTCAGGAATGGAAGGAATGATAATCTGAATGTTAATATCCTGATGTATTTTACTTACCGACACCTGACACCTGAACACTGTATATAAAGGATTTATTTGATGGACAACGTGAACACAACTTCCCCGCTGAACCGGTTCATAAGGTTCTGCCTGGTCAATAAGCTGATCGTATTCCTCTTTGTCCTTGCAATCCTTTTCGGCGGTTTCTACTACATGCCGTTCGACCTGGGCATGAAATGGATGCCGCGCAATCCCATCCCGGTGGACGCGATTCCCGATATCGGGGAGAACCAGCAGATAGTCTTCACGGACTGGCCAGGGCGTTCCCCGCAGGACGTCGAGGACCAGGTGGGATATCCCCTGACCGTCACCATGCAGGGAATTCCGGGTGTCAAGAGCGTCCGCAGCCTTTCAATGTTCGGATTCTCGACGATCTACGTGATCTTCAACGACAATGTGGACTTCTACTGGGCACGCTCCAGGATACTTGAACGGCTGAACATCGCACAGCAGCGTCTCCCGGAAGGGGTGGTCCCCGCCCTTGGTCCGGACGCCACCGGTCTTGGCCAGGTTTTCTGGTACACGGTGGAAGGGGAGGGCTTCAACCTGCAGGAACTCCGTTCGACGCAGGACTGGTACATACGCTACGCCCTGCAGTCGGTCGAAGGTGTGAGCGAGG
>JANYBI010000387.1 GCA_025360875.1 Lentisphaerota bacterium | reverse complement strand
AGTCATTGATGTTAAGTTAAATTATTTTTGTGATCCATGTCTTGTTAAATTTTTGATAAATTAAACAGGGAATATCGCACGTGAACAACAGAATTCTTTATCTTACCGACTACTGCCTTACGCCGCACAGGAAAATATCCCGTGCTGGAATACTCTGCGAGAATGGACGGATACTCGCATTCGGCGGCGCATCAGCTTTCGAGAAGGAGCCAGGCCTGGATGTCATTGAGCTCACAGACTCATATGCGACTCCCGGAATAGTGGATACACATATACATGGCGCAGGTGGTTTCGACTGTACTTCCTCGTCCGCCGGAGGAGACATCAGCCCGATGAGCATGACTCTGGCATCGCACGGCATAACGACTTTCCTGCCCACTATCGTCACCGCTTCGCCCGACAAGATGCTGAATGCGATATCAAGCCTTGTGAAGATCATCAGGGCGGAAAAATTTTCTGGCGCAGCTCCAGTCGGCATAAACGTCGAAGGCCCATTCCTCAACAAGGAGAAACACGGCTCGCAATATGAACAGGAAATCCGCCCGATAGATCTTGGCGAGGTGAAGGAGATGATCTCCGAAGGCAGGAACATGATCAAGATCATGACCTTTGCTCCGGAACTTGAAAACTCAACGAGACTGATTGAACTCCTGCTGGAAAACAATATCGCTCCTTCCATGGGGCATAGCCTTGCAGACGAGGTCTCGGTCATGAAAGCCGTAGAAGCCGGCGCAAGACGCTGCACACATGTCTATAATGGCATGCCTCCTCTGCATCACAGGGCCGCAGGCCTTACTGCCATAGCGCTCACGGACGACAGGATCCATTGTGAAATAATACTTGATGGCTCGCATATACATCCTAAGATGATCGATCTTGCCTGCAGGACCAAACCGAAGGACAAGGTCGTAGGGATAAGCGACGCGATACAGGGTACAGGATTGCATGACGGCGTATATCATCTCGGCGACGCTGAAATCCATATAGAAAAAGGCAAGGTTACAACCGCCGATGGCACACTCGCCGGCTCTACCATGACCCTTGAAAGGGGATGGCGCCATCTGATAGCATTCACCCATCTGGAGAACACCGAAGCTTCCGCATGCCTCACATACAATCCTGCGAAGAGCATAGGTCTTGATGACAGGGGAGAATTGAAACCCGGAAAAATAGCCGACATCACTTTTTTCGATTCCAAGACCAACACCGTAAAAATGACAGTATGCAAGGGCAATATAGTCTATGATTCCCAGCCATCTTCAAGTAAGGCCTCCAACTGAAAACAAGTATATTTCCCCTGGAAGAATGATTCAAATCAAATATTGAGTGAAAGCGCTTCAAGCAGCTTTGAGATATCTTCATCGTTATGCGCCGCATTCAGCGAAATCCGCAAACGAGCGGAATCCTTTGGAACTGTCGGCGGCCTTATTGCAACCGCAAGAATACCTTTGTCCAAAAGCTTCTGCGAAATTCGCAACGCCTTATCCGAATCACCGACAAGTACAGGGATAATGGGAGAGGCCGTGGCACCTGTTTCAAAACCAAGTCCTCTTATTTCCCTTGCGAGGTTCGCGGATTTCATCAGCAGCGCCTTGCGGATTTCAATATATTCCGAAGTCTGTACAAGATCGACAGCCGCGTCAATGGCTCCATAAGTGGCGGGCTGTAGCGCCGTTGAAAATATGAATGTGCTGCACCTGTTGATGAAATATTCCTTGATTTCTTCGGAACATGCGAGATATGCCCCATAAGAACCAAGAGCCTTGCTGAAGGTACCCATGGATATTGTCATTCCTCCGGCTCCGGAAGAAAGACCTTCACCTCTGACGCCAAATATTCCGGTCGCATGCGCATCGTCCAAATAAAGGATGGCATCGTTCTTGCCAGCAATCTTTCCGAGCTGTTCCACGTCCGCAAGATCGCCATCCATGCTGAAGACAGTGTCGCTTACAATGATTCTTCTCGGAGATGTCTCTTTTCCGATGAACTCCTCAAGGTGCCTGTAATCCAAATGCAGATATCGTTTGAAATCCGCTCCGGAAAGCTGCGCTCCGGAATTCAGGCTCGCGTGGTTCAGCTTGTCGGCGAAAATTGACGTGCCCCTGTCTGCGAGCGCTGACACCGCGCCGAGATTTGCAAGGAAACCCGAACCCACGATCAGGGCGGCCTCACTTCCCTTCCAAGCGGCGATTTTCTTCTCAAGCTCGAGATACGGGGGGAATGTTCCGGTGACAAGCCGCGACGCTCTGGAACCGACGCCATATAGGTTGGTCCAGCGGACCGCCTCTTCCTTGAGTTTCGGATGGTCGGCAAGCGCAAGATAATTGTTTGACGAGAAGTCTATGCATTTCTTCCCGTCAAGAATGCATTCCCTGGCGGATACCGGGACCATAGAACGAAGCCGGCGCCGGTTACCGAGTTTATCCGCGTCCTCGAGAAATTTGGAGATGAAATCCATTTGAGTTCCAGAATAATTATTTAAAAATGTCTAACAGCAAATGCGCGACCAGAATGAGACTTGAGATATCTTTCAAAGTTGAGAGCTTTTTGTTTGTCAACGAATGAAATATGAACGAGCATTTTCCAAGGCCTGTATTTCGCAGTATGAAAAACTGAACCTCCATTATGACATTTTAGTCTTTCATCTATATTTTCGGTAAACCCTGTATAATATTTTTCATGGAACTTAACAGATTGGATGACATACACATAATACATGACAATAATTTTGCTTTCATATTTCAATAATATTTCGGCCGCGCCTAGGCGTAGCTCAAAGAAAAGTTGTAAATGCCCGGCTTCGTATGAGAACTGAGAAACCGTTCTTATACTACGCCGTGGCAGTCTTCACTCTTTGAGCGAAGACTGGTGCGCGGGAGGGGACTCGAACCCCTAAGGATTGCTCCACCAGATCCTAAGTCTGGCGCGTCTGCCAATTTCGCCACCCCGGCTCGTTCATAATGAAGGATTTACGCTGCATCGGAGCGGACAAATTGGACAGTGCTACACTTTTTGCTACACTGTGACCATCTGAAACGCCCTGCAATGATTCGACCTTCAACATCACGTCGCCGCCACACCTACACGAAGGTGCTCGACGCCCGCAAGCGGCCAATCCGCCATCTCTACCGGCGCAACAGCGCGTTTTAC
>JANYBI010000365.1 GCA_025360875.1 Lentisphaerota bacterium | reverse complement strand
CTCGAGAATCTGGGCAATCTGGTCCGGAGGAATGAAACTCCATTCGACGCGGTCGAATTTGCCACCCCTGCCCTTTATGGATACATATTTGGGATTGACCATGATTCCACCATTGACAGTCCTGCCATCCTTGAGCCTCAGGGGCTTGTCATAGGAATTCCTCTCCATAAGGCTGGCTATGTAGTTCTTGATTCCGCTCACCTGCTTGAACCTGCCATCCTCAACGGTCCTCTTGTCCTCAGGAATGCCCTGCAAATATGAGTTGAAGGCGCCCTGGCTGAAATTGTAATCGTCCGGGCGGGGTCTTGCGGATGCGAAGGCATGGAGCTGCCTGAGCATATCAGGAGTCAACCCGCTCAAGTTGAGGCTCTTCACACTCTCCGGTGTAGCGGCATCGTCAAACGCCGTATTGATCTTCTCATTCGTCTTCGCTTCTACGTTGTTTGCGACGGGAGCAGTATCTACAGGACCGGTCTTTCCAGAATTCTTATCGCCGGGAGCGGCAGTCTTGTTTGGCTTCACGTCCTTGATGTCAAGCTTATAATCCGAAACGCATTCCTCAAGCTTTGCCGGCTCTCCCTTCGCCATTTCAGTCCATTCCTTCCACAGGGGAACCCTGTCCTTCCATGCGGCCCCCCAGAACTCTTCAGGCACATTCAGCAACAGGCTCATATAATTATTGGAGGAGCTCATAAGTTCGACACAAGAGCCCTTGTCGTAAATCATCCTTATGTAGAGCGCCTGGGCGGCAATGACCTCGAAGTACCTGTTCTCATCCACTTGAATCCTGTCCTTAAGGCTTGTTGAAGATGAAGACGAGCCCCCGAGGAACCTCAGTATCTCAAGATACGAATCCTCCTCGCTGACATTGGCGGCGATGAGCTTCTCATATATGGAGGCCGCCTCTTTCTTGGCTTCGGGATCATTTGAAAGGTATTTCGCTAAAGCCAGCTGGAGCCCGGCCTGTTTCCTTGCCGCTATCCTCGCCGTTCCGTCATTAAGCACCCGTTCCGCGATCTTACCCGCCTCCTTGCAGTCGCCGATCCTGAACATCATCGTGGCGTCGGCTACGAAATCCTTGGGCATCCTGCCGCCCTTGTAGAGGAACTTGTCCAATGCACCGCTCTGCCAGAGTATGAAAGCTCCAAGGAGCATTACGAATGAAATTGCCGCATGTATGCCAATCGACACCAACGGATTCTTCTTAGGCTGGCTGATCGATTCCCCGGGCGTTTCACCGAACGCCTTGGCAGCATTCTTCAGCAGGGAGGGGACATTCTTCCGCACATGCTTTTCCTTGGCTTCCTTCTTCTTGTCATTTTCCTTTATGAAGATGTTCAGGCAGTTCACGATATCCCTATAGGTCGGCCTGGTCTCCGGCTTCCGGCACAGCATCTTCATTATGAGATCGGAAATTGTCTGCGGAATTTCCGACCTGAATTTCTTCGGGGGCGGCGGATCCTCCACAGTCCTGACCCTTACGAGTTCGTCAATATCCTCCTTGTCGAACGGAGTCTTTTTTGTGAGGAGCTGGTAGAAGGATGCTCCGAGGCTGTAGATGTCGCCCATGTGGTCTTCCTTGCCTTCAAGCACCTTCTCAGGGCTCACGTAATGGGGGCTTGCCCATGACTTGGTAAGTTTGGCGATCGACTCCGAGCGCGAATCCCTGATCGCCTGGGCGATTCCAAAATCACCGACCTTCACGTTCCCGTCCTTGTCCATCATTATGTTGGCGGGCTTTATGTCATGGTGGATTATCCCATGCCGCCTCGCGTTGTCGAGGCCTTCAGCTACGTCCCTTACCCATTTGACAACGTCGTTTATCGGCATCTGATCCTTGTTCTCGTCGATCCTCTTGTCCAACGAACCGCCATCCATGAACTGCATGACGATGTATGGCTGGCCTTCAAACTCACCGCATGTGTAAATCGGCAGGACGGCATAATGGTTGACAGTTGCGGCCGTCCTGGCCTCATGCAGGAAAAGATGCGACTTCTCGGTCTGGCTGGCGACATCGGGATTAAGGACCTTTATCGCGACTTCCCTGTCGAGTGTCAGATCGAGCGCCCTGTAGACGACGGCCATACCGCCTACTCCGCCCGGTTCCTCGAGGAGATAGTTGTCAAACCATTTCGGAACAATGATCTCAACGTTGCATGACGGGCAGTTGACTTTCGAGAACGGCTCAAGCTCGGTCAGATCGAGTTTCTGGGCGCATTTGTAACAGGTGATTTTGCAGAGGCGTTTCTCAGGAGGCACTTCAACTTGCTTGACTTCCTCCTTCTCAGGTTTCTTCAGGACCAGCGAACTTCTTTTGATTGAAATTGTCTCTGAGGAAATCGGTTCATCGGGATCTTCAGCGGCGGGGACATTTCCCGTGCCCTTGGGTTTGGGCGCAGGCGCCGGTATCTTGATATTCGTCTTTATCTTTTTCTGCTCTTCAGACTCTACGGGCACCGCTGTGTTTCCTACACCCCGAGGCGCAGGCGCCGGTATCTTGATGTTGGTCTTTTGCTTTTTCTGATCTTCAGAGTCATCGGAAACAGGCATCGCAGAAGATTTCTGCGTCTGCTTGAAATTTTCCTGTTCATCCTTTTTAAAGTCTTCCGCCATATCCGAATATTACCGGTTAATCCGTTAAATTTTGTAAAACTGTTAATTTAGCATTGTTTCGGCGATTTTAAATCATGAAACCCAAAATGTCTGCGAAGCTTTGTCCTGGAGGACAACGGCAAGCTGGACATCTTTCCTTCCAATACCATCCAATTTGCTTCTTGCGGCTCTCAAAACAAGGTCGCATTCGTTGCAGTCGCTGCTCAAATGGACGAGAAATACGATTTTTGTCCTTTCGGTCACAAGCTGTTCAAGCGCACTTATCGCATCATCGTTGCTAAGATGTCCATGTCTGCCTAAGACACGCTGCTTGAGCGAGGGACTTCTCTCGGATCTCTGCTGCATCTCCACGTCATGGTTGCTTTCCAGAACAAGCGCATCACAGTCCCTCAGTCTCTGCGCGCAGAGGGAATTGATATGTCCAAGATCGGTCGCTATCCCTATCCTGGCACCGTCCGAATTGATCACAAATCCGACAGGATCGGCGGCATCGTGGGGCACTGAAAACGCTCTCACCTGGAATTCCCCGATATCGAACATTGTGCCAGTTTCAAATAAAATTTTCTTCTTCCCGAGTTTCCTTGCCGCCTCAAGCCGTGTGGCGGTCTTGAAAGTCACATACGTCGGCACGTTGAGCTCATCGGAAAAAAGCCTGGCACCGTTCACATGGTCACCGTGTTCATGGCTTATGACCAGGGCCCTTATTGTCCTGGGATCGATTCCGCAGGCCGATATCCTGGCGAGAAGTTCCTTCCGGCTGAATCCGGCATCCACAAGTATCGCATTTCTCTCATTATGCACGAGAATCGCATTGCCACGGCTCCCGCTCCCAAGTATCGTTATCCCCAAACCCATGATTTATTTCATTTGCCTTGTGTAGATTTCCAGAGTTTACCTTAATATTTTAGCTTAAATGAAAACACTGGCTATATTAATATATAATACGGATGAAATCAGTTTTTATTTTAGTGAACTGTAAAATAACAGGATTTTGAGAATTCACAATGGCAGAGCAAGGCTTATTTCAATCACAGCAGCTTAAACAGGAACAGATCCTGGCTCCACAGCAGATCCAGTCCCTGGAAATCCTTGTCGCCCCGCTGCTTGAACTCCAGATGAAGGTCAGCCAGGAACTCCAGAACAATCCCGTCCTCGAACAGGAAAAGCCCGGAGGCGAAGAGCTCGCGGGCGACGTACTCACAGATTCATCATCTGACAAAGACGGCGATGACTCCGAACACGCCAGCGAATCAGACAGGACCGACCGCGAAATCTCGGAACTCGTCCAGCTTTCCGACTCCTGGCAGAACTTCCTGGTACCATCACATTCAAAACGCCAGTTCTCCACCGATGACGACGAGAAGCGCCAGCATTTCTTCGAATCCCTCACTGACGAGGCATCCCTTCAGGAACAGCTCCTCGACCAGTTGAAGCTGTCGGAAGCCGACGGCAGGACAAGGGAGATCGCTGAACTTATCATAGGTAGCGTCGATGAGCAGGGCTATCTCAGAAGCCATCTCGGGGATCTCGCAACCGCATGCAATGCATCTGTCAAGGAAATGGAGAAGGTGCTTGAGTTCGTACAGGCTTTCGATCCTCCTGGAATTGCCGCCAGGGATCTGCGGGAATGTCTCCTCCTCCAGATGAAAGCCCGCGGCAAATTGAAGACACTGGCGGCGGAGCTGGTAAGGTCGCACCTCGCAGAAGCCGGACAGAACAAGCTTCCGCAGATTGCCAGAAAAATGAAGATTTCGATGGTTAAACTCAACGAGCTTCTCGCTGAAATACGTTCCTTGAACCCATATCCCGGACTTTCCATTTCACCCAACAATCCGATCTTTGTGATCCCGGAAGTCACAGTTGAAAAGCGCGATGACAAATATATGGTCACAACTAAGAGCGATAATTTTCCGAAACTGCGGATTTCGCAGTTCTATCTGGGATTGCTGGAAAATCCTGACACCTCCGAAGAGACCAAGGATTATATCAAAAGCAAGCTTATCCAGGGGAAATCCCTGATCAGGAGCCTTTCGCAGCGCCAGAGCACGATCAAAAGCATAGCCGAAGTGATCGTTGACACACAGTACGATTTCCTGGAAAAGGGTGTCGAATCCCTGAGGCCTCTGACCATGCAGCAGGTTGCAGACAAACTTGGAATCCATGAGACGACAGTAAGCCGTGCCATCGCCAACAAGTTTATGCTGACACCGAACGGGCTCCTCGAATTCAAATATTTCTTCTCGACCGGATTCAAGGCCGACGATGGCGAAGTCCTGTCAAATCGTAGCATAATGGAAAAGATAAAGGATTTCATTTCGAGGGAAGACACCGCAAAACCGCTCTCCGACAAGACAATCGCCGAAATGTTACTGAAGGACGGTCTCAAGGTCGCACGCCGCACAGTC
>JANYBI010000269.1 GCA_025360875.1 Lentisphaerota bacterium | reverse complement strand
TACCCCCATGTTGGCTGTTATACGATAGCAATTATATGCTATCGTAATATTGCCTAAAAAAAGAGACTGTCAAGCAAATATCGTTTTTTTAACGCTGAATTATTTTACAGGAGGAAGGTAAGTTTTTAACACCCCAGGTCAGACTCCCACCTTCAACTTTGAAGCATGTCCAGAAATCATTCATTCCCAATTCCCTTGTCCGGGACGGACAACTCTACATCAAGGCCATGAATTCTTCTTGAAGCCTCTACCCGAATGGTTTTGAAAATTATTACTTTGACGGGAAGCTTGTGTAGTTCTCGAGCGGAAACACTTTCCCTTTGACTGCCCAGGGGACGTTCAATTCGCTGAACAGCTTTTCTTTTTTGTACGATTCCATGACAATGGCTTCTATCCCTTTGACAGCATGCTGTTTTGACTCCGTCTGCGTATAGCCATCCTTTGTCATCTGGACATAGATGAGTTTCTCATCGATCTGGTGTATTTCGGAGGATTCATGCGCGCCGTTGGCGGCCAATGTCTGTGTTCCAGCAATATCGAGATCACAAATGAATGCGTTCTTGTCCACTACCCTCTTCAGTATGCTGTCCATGACGCAGGTTCGCAGTTCATTTCCGTTCTTATTGACGATATCCTCCCTGGTTCCGTCCGACACGCTGATTGAACTCTTCTCCTGGTCCCATCTGACCTCGCCCTTTTCGCAGGATATGGTCATGTCCGGACCGAAGTTCTTTTCGCAGGCGTGGGTCAAAGTAAGATAAAGCGGTTTACCATCCTCCGTGATAATCCTCATGCAGGCTGTATTTGCGCTTTCAATCCTGTTTGCGCGGTAGAGTTCCGCCTCAATGGACTTGAGTTCTGCGGATTTCGCAATTTCATTTCCTGCGAAGAAGCATATGAGATTAAGGTAATGCGCAAGGGCGTTGTTGAACGGGGAATCGAGCACCCATGTGTCCTTCAGTTTCAGCTTTCCAGCCCAGTTGTTCCTGCTGTAATATGCCTCAGCCCTGGGCCAGAGGGCGCAGCATTTCACGACTTTGATTTTCCCGAGCCTACCTGAACACAGAACTTCCTTGATCCTCATGACCTCCGGAGTATACATCGTCTGGTATCCGACGGCTGCAAATTTTCCCGAAGACTTCCGGGCCTTCTTCATCTCGAAGACGTCCTGGATTGTAGCAGCCAGCGGTTTCTCGACGAACACGTTCATGTCAGCCTCAAGTGCGGCAACCGTCATGGGCTTGTGTAGATGGATTCCGGTTGGGATGAAACAGATGTCTATCTTCCCTCTGAAGTCGGCCAGCATCTGTCTGTAGTCGGTATATATCCTGCAGCCTAGAGAACGGAGTTTTTCGCATTTCTCCTTCTCCTCGTCCTGGTTTATGATCGTGGCAGCGCTGATTTCAAGCAGGCCTTTTTCCCGATATTGGATTAAATCACTGTAGTGGACGTTTCCAAAACCTGAAACACCGATCAGTGAAGTCCTTATCATTAAATGCTCCGTTCAGACAGTCTTAACTTCCGGGGGCTTGGCGTCCACCGGAATTTCCACTACTGCCTTTTCCGCTATACCGAGGAGTTTCCTGACTTCCACTCCGTCGAGAGTTTCCACTTCCAGCAGCTTGTTTGCGAGAAGCTCCAGCTTGATCCTGTTTTCAGTGAGAATCGTATCAGCGCGTTTTTTAGCGCTATCGATGAAAGCTTTTATTTCGAGGTCGATCTCCCTGGACGTCTCCTCGCTGAACCCTTCTGACTTGCCAATGTCCCTGCCGAAATAGATATGCCCTTCACGGCTGCCATACTGCATAGTGCCCATTTTTACGCTCATGCCGAATGTGCATACCATGAGCTTTGCAATTTTCGTGGCCTGTTCAATATCGGAGGATGCACCGCTCGTTATTTCGTTGAAGACGAGCTGCTCGGCGGATCTGCCGCCCATAAGGACCGCAAGTTCATCAACAAGTTCGGATTTGCTCTGGGTGTAGCGGTCTTCCTCAGGAAGATGCATGGTGGCGCCGAGATATGCAATACCTCTGGGTATGATCGTAACTTTGTGGATTGGCTCCGAGTTCGGGCAGAGGAGCGATACAACTGTATGCCCTGCCTCGTGGAATGCCGTTATTTTTCTTTCCCTGTCGCTGATCTTCCTGCTCTTGCGTTCCCTGCCCCAGCGCACCTTGTCGCGGGCTTCTTCCAGTTCGGACATTCCTGCGGCCTTCTTATCGAGCCTTGCGGCGAGAAGCGCGGCCTCGTTTATGAGATTTGCGAGATCCGCACCGCTGAATCCGGGAGTGCCGCGCGCTATCGTGTCAAGATTCACATCCGGTTCGATCTTTATGTTCTTGATATGGACATCGAGGATCTGCCTTCTGCCTTTTATATCGGGAAGGTCTATCACGATCTGCCTGTCGAACCTGCCGGGCCTCATCAGCGCGGAATCAAGGACATCCGGCCTGTTTGTCGCGGCGAGTATTATCACACCTTCCTGGGTTTCAAGCCCGTCCATTTCGACAAGGAGCGCGTTGAGTGTCTGTTCCCTTTCATCATGTCCGCCTCCTATTCCGCTGAAACGCGAACGGCCTACGGCATCGATCTCGTCGATGAATATGATGCATGGGGCATGCTTCCTGGCCTGTTCGAACATGTCGCGGACACGGCTTGCGCCGACACCGACGAACATTTCAACGAAGTCGGAACCGCTGATTGAGAAGAAAGGTACCTGCGCCTCTCCGGCGATAGCCTTGGCGATGAGCGTTTTTCCAGTTCCGGGTGGTCCCATGAGGAGGGCTCCCTTGGGTATTCTGCCGCCGATCATCTTGAACTTGAGAGGATCCTTGAGGTAGTCGATGATTTCCTTGGTCTCCTCCTTGGCCTCGTCCGCTCCGGCGACATCGTTGAATGTGATCTTCTTGTCGCTGGGCATGATCATCCTGGCCTTGCTTTTTCCAAACTGCATGGCCCCCTTGCCAGCCATCTTGATCTGTCTTGAGAACAGGAAATAGAAAACGCCAATGATAAGCATAACGGGAAGCAGCATCAGGACGAGATTCTTGAACCAGGGGTCCTTGTTTTCAATCTTCCTGACGATCGACGCATGGCTGCGGAGCATCTCGTCGATTTTCTCGGTATATATGACCTTGGTCTTGTATAGCAGATCCCCATTCCCGGCTTCTGCCGCGGACTCCCCAGGCTGGGAGGACTTATATTTCCCTTCGATGTAGAACACCTTTTCCGTCTCAGGGGAGATATTCGCAGTCAGGATATTTCCATCTGACAGCTCCTTTTCAAACTTTGTCTGTTCCCACTCGTTGTATTCCTTCCTGCTGTGATTGTAGACAAACAGGACTCCAAGCGAAAGAAAGACAAGCAGCCATACGAAAATCGCCATCTGCGGCGTTTTCCTGGAAGAAGGGAGGACAGGCTGCGTAGGAGGCGGCGGAGACTTCTTATTCTCCTCCTTCTTTTTGTAGTCGTCCTTGTTGCTGTTTCCGTTCATAAATATTACCGGGGTTAATGGTGAAGAAAACAAATATCGTCCTGACTGCCGATTCCTCGAGGAGGGATGAAATCAGTCTGTCACGTCTGAACCTGCTCGTACTGTTTCGGAATCTCCGTCTTCGGCTGTTCTGCTTTGAAGAACATCAGCTTGACGAGGTATCCGAGAAGGGCCAGGATGACAATGATGAGAAGCGCAACGATGACTATCATGAGCTTCTGGCTTTTCGCACCTCTCTTGCTCGATGCGAAAGGGGAGAAGTTGCTCATTTCCTTTACAGTGGATATGCCGACCTGCGCGCCCTGGAGATTGATACCAGTCTGCGTCTTCAGGGCGGTAGTCACAGTCTTATCCTCGCAGTCGTAGAGTATCTCGACGCCGCCAACCTGCAGGATGTCGCTGCTCTGGAGATCCTGCTCGCCTGTGATCGGAATATTGTTGACCCGTGTTCCGTTCGTGCTCTGGCAGTCCTTTATGGTATAGGTGGCGCCTTTCTTTATGAATTCACAATGGTAGGTGCTTACCGTCGGATCCTTGATGCAGATTTCCCGCTGATCCACCCGGCCAACTGAATATTTGTCATTGATCAGCTCAAAGCTTTTGCCCCTGAACTGTTCCGACAGGATTATTAATTTAGGTACTCCGGCCATTATTTTATGCACCCTAATTAAATATTTTTATCGCAAATAAAGGGGAAATATATCTTTACAGAACATAATTGTCAAAAAAAAAATGAAAAAAAATGAAAATCCCTGTTTTTTATACAAAACCTTGTCCAAAGCTACTGGAATGTATGCGGACCTGCGATATATTACGGGCTTTTGGAATTTTAACCCGGTAACATGTTTATTTGGAATATGTACTAATCCAGCGTTATTTTCCATTAATGTAAAACAACTTATAGAATAGCATAGGAATCAAAAATTACATGACTTCAAAAGAACAAGACCTCAAAGATCTGATAAAAATTGAAATCAGCGGTTCGGAACCCTGCGTCAAAAGCGTCAAATTCACAGTTCCGTCCGAGACCGTGGACAGGGAGATAAACTCGATGGTGAAGGAATTTGCGAAATACACGCAGGTTCCCGGATTCAGGACCGGCAAGACGCCAGTGTCGATCATCAGGAACCGTTTCCTCCCCAGGATCGAGGCCGAAACCATGAAGAACTTCTATACTTCCGCGCTTGAGAAGATCAGCTCCGGCGAGAAGGACAAGCTGGACGTGGCAAGCTATACATTCCCCCAGACCGAACCGCAGAAGCTCGAGGCGGGAAAAGAATATTCCTTTACAATTATCTTCAATATCGTGCCCGAAATCAAGATTCCCGAATACAAGGGGATCAAGCTCAACACGATTGAAATCAAAGTTCCAGACAACAGGCTTGACGACGAAATCAGGAACCTGAGGGAAATGTACGGGGATTTCAGCAAGATCGACGGACCTGCCGCCAAGGGCGACATGGTGAAAATATCATACAAGTCCGACTTCGAGGCCCCAAAGGAATCCGCCGTCAAGCTCAAGCAGCTGCTTGAGACAGCCGAGACATGGGCCTGGCTCTCCGATCCCGAGATCATTCCCGGAATGAACAAGGCCCTCCAGGGGGTTTCAGTGGGAAATGACTGCACTCTCGATGCCGATTTCCCGGCCGATTTCAGGGAGAAGGAAATCGCGGGCAGGAAGATAAAATACAGCATCAAGATCCTGGAGATACAGAGACGTGTTCCTGTCTCCTCGGACGAGGATCTCCTGAAGAAGCTCAATGCGAAAGACATGCCCGAACTGCGCGAAAGGCTCAAGACGAGTATCGAATTCCAGGAAAAGCAGAAGGCTGATGGCGAAACAAGGAAGCAGGCTCTCGACAAGATAATGGCCGAGGCCGGAGAATTCCCCCTTCCGCCAGCCGTGCTTGCCGAGGCGGAGCAGAAGGAATTCAGGCTTATCGCCTCAAGGGAGGTCAAGAAGGAATCCGACGTTGAAAAATTCAAGACTGAAAAGGACAGGTTCCTCGCCGAGGCCAAGAAATCAGCCACCGAACGGATCCGCAGATATTTCGTGCTGAGGAAAATCGCCCAGGCTGAGAAAATCACCGTCGAACAATCCGAATTCGACAGCCATATCCAGGGAATCAGCAGATACTACGGAGTGACGGAGAAGGATTTCAGATCCCAGATTGAGGCGAGCGGAGGAATCGAAGACCTCCATATTGACATGCTCATGGCGAAAGTCACTGAATTCATAGTGAAAAACGCCGACTCTTCCAAATAAACAATTTTCTAAACAGGAGATCCAACATGTCAGTGCTTGTTCCCATGGTCGTTGAACAGACCGGACAGGGTGAAAGAGGTTATGACATATATTCCCGCCTTCTCAAGGACAGGATCATACTTCTCGGGACGCCGGTCGACGACAATGTCGCCAACCTCATAGTGGCCCAGCTTCTCTTCCTCCAGTCCGAAGATCCGAAAAAGGATATCGACATGTATATAAACTCACCCGGCGGTTCAGTGACGGCCGGCCTTGCCATATATGACACCATGAGGATCATGACCTGCGGGATCAAGACCTACTGCCTCGGACAGGCTTCAAGCATGGGTGCTGTCCTGCTTTGCGCAGGGACAAAGGGCAAGAGATATTCGCTTCCCAACGCCAGGATCATGATCCACCAGCCATGGGGTGGCGCCGAAGGCACGGCCGCCGACATCGACATACAGGCCAAGGAGATACTCAGGCTCAGGGCCAGTCTCCACAGGATACTGGCCTTTCATACCGGGCAGACATTGGCCAAGATTTCCGCCGACACTGAAAGAGACTACTTCATGTCCGCCGATGAAGCCAAGGCATACGGCGTAGTGGACCATGTTTTCACAAAGAAATAATAGAAGAAACAAACAACTATGAACGATAGAAGAATAAGCCAGAGCAAGACCAGATGTTCGTTCTGCGGACAGCCGGCCGAAAAGGTAGGGGCTCTTATTTCCAGCCCGTCCGGCTCCACGATCTGCCGGAACTGCATTGAGATATGCATGGGAATGTACAAGGATGAGGACAAGACGACCGACAAGAAGGTGGCGGCTGCGGCCCCCCAGGTAATCCCGCCGCTTAAGATTCCGAATCCCCAGAAGACAAAGGAAGAGCTCGACAAGTATGTGATCGGGCAGGACCATGCGAAAAAAGTCCTTTCCGTAGCCGTGCACAACCACTACAAGCGCCTTGTCTGCCACAAGAACAAAACCGCATTCAACAGGGAGGAAGATGTCGAGATCGAGAAAAGCAATGTGCTTCTCATAGGACCTACGGGCTCCGGGAAGACGCTTCTTGCGAGAACACTTGCCCGCATGCTCGATGTTCCGATCAGCATCTCCGACGCTACGACCGTGACCGAGGCCGGATACGTCGGCGAGGACGTTGAAAATATCATCCTGCGTCTTCTCCAGGCCGCAAACTATGACGTACAGAAGGCCCAGATAGGAATTGTCTACATAGATGAAATAGACAAGATCGCCAGAAAGACTGAAAACGTCTCCATCACCAGGGACGTATCTGGCGAAGGAGTGCAGCAGGCCCTTCTCAAGATGCTCGAGGGTACGATAGCCAATATACCTCCCAAGGGTGGAAGGAAACATCCACACCAGGAATTCATACAGGTCGACACATCCAACATACTGTTCATCTGCGGCGGCGCCTTTGTCGGACTCGACAAGATCGTGCGCAGGAGGATTGGAAAGCATGTTCTCGGATTCAGGCAGCTTGAAGAGGAGAGCAAGCAGGAAATAGCGGTGACCAGCGAAGAGATCCTGCGCCTTGCCGAACCCGAAGATTTCATAAAGTTCGGATTCATTCCCGAATTCATAGGAAGACTGCCCGTGGTCACAGATCTTTCACCCCTGAAGAAAGAGGATCTGATCCGGATACTTACTGAACCGAAGAATGCCCTTATCAGGCAGTACATAAAGCTGATGGAGATGGAGAATGTGAAGCTCATGTTCCAGGAAGAAGCCCTTTCCGCCCTTGCTGACAAAGCTGTCCTCAAAGGCACTGGCGCCCGCGGACTTAGGACCATTCTCGAGAATCTCATGCTTGAGATCATGTATTCGGTCCCATCCCAGACGGAAATTTCAGAATGCGTGATAACTGCCGATACCGTCAAGGGCGGAGAACCCGTCCTCAAGAAGAAATCGAAGTCCAAGGAACATCCGAAAGAACGTATGACCGCCTGAACGCGGCGCTTTCAACCGGGGGCTGTCATTTCAAACCTGTGCAAAACCTAATTTTGGAGGATATATCTTTATGGCTATAGAACTATCATACGTCCTGATCACACCATACACCATCCTGAAATCGCGCACCGGCGGAGTGATCGCCAGGCTGCTTTCCCGCACGGATCTCGAACTTGTGGGCGCGCAGATGCTCACCCCCACAAAGGAGCTCAGCGAAAAATATGCCGCCATCCTGAGGAAATCCGTATCATCCAAGGCGGCGGATCTCCTTTCGGACTACGTGATCAACAATTTCACCCCGGGCGAAGACGGTTCAAAAAGACGCGTGCTGATGCTGCTGTTCAAGGGTGATAACGCATGTTCAAAGCTTTACTCTATCGCAGGAAGGCTCTCTCCGGAATCCAGGGCCGCCGGTGAAATGAGGATCACAGGGGAAACAGTGCGCGACACCTATGCCGACCTTGTATTCGACAGGGATGGAAGCCTCAGGTATTTTGAACCGGCCGTCCTTCTCCCTCCGGACCAGGAGTTCGCGATGGAAAAGCTCAAGCTCTTTGCGGGTTTCACAGAAACACAGCCGAATATTGTCGATGTAAGATACGAGGACAAGTCCGATATCGAGCGCACCCTTGTGATCATAAAACCGGACAACTGGCGCTACCCGAGTTCAAAGCCGGGGAACATAATAGACATGTTCAGCAGGACCGGCCTGAGGATAATCGCCACCAAGATCTATCAGATGACTGTCGCAGAAGCCCTTGAATTCTATGGCCCGGTACAGGGCGTACTCAGGGAGAAACTCGCACCGAAAATCGGTGACAAGGCGAAGACTCTGCTTGAAACGGAATTCAAAATCGCTCTGCCGGAAAATTCATCCTCCAGGCTTTCGGAGATCATAGGTGTCCCGTTCGCGGACGACCAGTTCTCGCAGATCGTGGAGTTCATGTCCGGCATACGCCCCGACAAATGCCCGAAGAACAAGTTGAATGATCCGGGTCTTGTCAAGACAATGGTTCTGGTATATGAAGGGAAGAAGGCCGTCAAGAAGATTCGCGACGTCCTTGGCCCGACGGATCCCACCAAGGCTCCCAGCGGTACTATCAGGAGGGAATACGGACAGGATGTGATGGTGAACACCGCACATGCCTCGGATTCTCCGGAAAATGCACAGAGGGAAATGGGAATAATAAAAATACAGGAAAACAACCTGAACAAGATAATCAGGAAATTTCTGGCTGAGAAGGGATATAAGTAAAGGATCTGAAGAATACCGGCGGAACAATGGGCGGCCTGGAATTGTCCGCGACTCTTTCTAACGGCAAAGCCCAAAGCGATGAAGGCCGCTGGCGAAGATGTCCTCAGCATTTGCGCCGGAGAACCTGGCTTCGACACCCGGACCATAGAAAGAATCAGCGGATTCTGCTCGAAACTGAAATGACACAGGCGCTTGCCCCGCCGAATGACTGTGGTCCTACCTGTGATTCCTTTCCCGATGTAGTCTCGTCTGTCCCAGACGAGTTCTTTCTTACACTTGTCCGTGACTTGTGCGCCTATGGCGTACGGACAACTCTACATCTGAACATTCCAATCCCAAACCCCCGCACTTTCCATGTCGCGGCGTAGTTCTGCACGGAGCCGGACGCACAACAAAACTCCCGCATTTGCGCACTCTCGAACTTTCGAACTTCTTCTGTGTCTTTTACCCCCTTTTTCCGGAGCTATGCCACAGACATAATTATTTTCCCTTATTATGCAACATGTGGCATAACATGGATAATACCTGGCAAAAGCCACACGCTCCATCAAATTCTGCCATTTTACTGCAGCGTAAACCCTCAACTGGTAAATATCTGTTGTCTTTGACAAACAACAACAGTAAATTTCCAGCAAAAGCGACATAAGGTCTAGCTTTACACCATAGTATTAATCTAAAGAGACAGGGGTCCAACCAGAAAGATTCACCTGCATAGGCCGAACACGAATTCTAAAGACGGCCTATGAAGGTGATCTTTAAGTTAGAAATGAAAAAGAAGACAAAATTATGGTTCGTTTTCATTTTGAGTGGGTTCCTATTTTACTCAAGAGTACCGATTTCTTGCTTTCAAGAAGCAGACTCTTTATCCGTTAATTTAGCCAGTTCGAGCGACAAGTCAACAAGCTCGAGACTCATCTCCTTGAAGTCCCGATAGTTTTCCGTTTGGCGCTTTACCTCCT
>JANYBI010000233.1 GCA_025360875.1 Lentisphaerota bacterium | reverse complement strand
AACTGTTTTCGCCGGAAAAGACAACTTCGTCGGGCATGCTGAACATCAGGCGCGTATGGGAAGTCAGGGGTGACCTGAACTACCAGAATGTCTGGTACAAGGGATATCCTGCAAAGGGGAATATCCTTTTGCGTACTCTCGCCGGCGAAGGATTTGTGAACCTGAAGAACGGCAAAAGGCTGAAATGCCTGCCGGACACCCTCGTCAACCTCGTACCTAAACATATAAGGGGCTACGGATGCATGAGACCGCAGTGGTCGTTCTGGTGGATCGAATGCGAGCACCCATGCACCTTGAAATTCCCTCTCAACACTGTCATAGGCATTGGCCAGGTCAGGGATGAACTCGCATTTCTGACCGAGAGCGTCAGACTCCTCCCATGCGGTGAACTGGCGGAGGAAGAAGCGGTCGCATCGATAAATCTCCTTGTCCGGAAATGGTACAGGAACTGGCGCGAAGGCGAGAAGAAAATCCGGCCCGCCAGGGAGAAGATCCGCAACATCATGACAATCATGCAGGCGTCGGCAGAAAATCCGCTCCCGGTTGCGACTCTCGCAAAAAAGGCGTGCCTGAGCGAAGGGAGGTTCCGCCAGGTCTTCATAAATTCCACAGGAATCCCTCCAAAATCATATTATGAGAACCTGAGGCGTAACAAGGCGCTGTCATGGCTGAGGGACAGCGACATGAAGCTTGCGGACATCGCATCAAGGCTTAATTATTCCAGCGCATTCCATTTCAGTCGGGCCTTCAGGAAGCATTTCGGGAGACCGCCTTCGCAATATCGGCCAGTTGACAGGAATTTTAATATTCGTCGCTCGGAAAGATGAATATTTAACGGCAGAATATTAAGGTTCCGCGATCCATGTCACCGTCACCGGCTCCTCTGAAGGGACAGCGTCTACAAGCAATTTTTCTCCGCAAAGTCTTACAGGCAGTTCCTTCTCTGCGCCGGACCGGCGCGCTATCGCCTTGGAGACTTTGCCTTTCACTGGTATCACCACTGTCAACGGCACGTTGTAACGGACTGGGTCCAGAGGGCATGTCAGAGTGAAAACCGCTTTTCCCGGAACGATCACGGCCGCCAGCTTCGAGGCATCCCTTTCCTGGATGTATCTCGAGACATTCGCGAAAGTGTCCACCCATACCTTTGCCTCCAGGCTCTTGACGTATTTCAGGTGGCCCTCAAATATTTCCGGGCTCGTGAACGGTTCGTATCCTGTCGTGATGCCGTGGATCATTCCCACCAGCCACTTGCCATCGAGTATGGCGTCATCAATGCGTTTGTTTGCCAATTCCGCAGTGAAATCTTTCCCGCCGTAAGCGTCCTGGAATGTCCGGTCAGCGACATGCCGCTGCATGACGAGTTTCCTGACACGGTCGTCGTACCCGTTGCCAGGATAGCAGAAACTGAGAGGGGCGACACCGATTTTTTCAGTGATCCTTTCATATGCCCTATTAACTTCCTGTTCGAGATTGGCGTCATCCGACTTGGGCAGATTGGCATGGGTCCATGAATGGTTGGCGATCTCATGTCCGGCGGCGGCCAGTTCCTTCAGGCGGTCCCAGCCTATGCTGCCATGTTCGCCAGCCTTCTTCTTTGCGGCTTCCTCCTTAGTGTCCGGAGTCACTCCCGCGACAACAAAGAATGTTCCATGGAACCCATATCGTTCCAGCATGGGAACCGCCACATCGTCCTGGTCACGCATGTTGTCGTCGAATGTGAAAGATACGGCTGCGGCGCAATCCCCTTTGAACTTCGCAATCCGGACTTCATCTGGCTGATCGGACATGGACACGAACGGGAACACGGCAACAGCCACGGCGGAAATTCCTGAAATGATCCTCTTTATAGTAACCATTATGGGAGCCCCTAATTGAGAAGATAATTCGGAAATATTTGAGGACAAGAAGAATTTCAAACTGCTTTCCGTTCCGGAGGAAGCCTCCGGAACGGAAAGCAAAGAATGATTTATTTGATTTTGAAAGCTTTCGCCAGATCTATCTTTGAGACGACATCCATGGCGATAAGGGTCTTGGTATGGGTAATTCCATCAATATGGTGGGGCATCTTGTCTACGACAATATCGGAAAGCTGCTTGTTGTCTTTGACACGGACGATGGCCGCCAGATCGTATTCTCCTGCGATAGTATAGATTTCCGAAACTCCCTTTATCTTCAGTACATCCTCCGTAACATCTTTGAGCTTAGGACGCTGTACATTGATCAGGACAATTGCTGTTACCATTTTTCTTACCTCTTTGTTACTTTTTGCCTATTGGTTTAAATTTAACGCAAAGTGGATTATAGACAAAGGTTTTTAAGAAAATATTCAAATTTTAATAAAATAGTTGCAAGAGCATGGGATAGAGATATATTAACCGGCTCTTTGGAAAAAGTCCGGAGATTTTCAGCGCGCCACCGTACTGGTGGCATAATTTTATGTAGGAAAAAATAATATTAATCCAGGAGATAGGAACATGTACGCGATTATCGCAACAGGTGGAAGACAGTTCAGGGTCAACAAGAATGACATCATCGATGTTGATCTGATGACCGGAAAAGAAGGCGAAACAGTAACTTTCTCGGAAGTCCTCGTGGCCGGAGAAGGCAAGGATCTCAAGTTCGGAAGCCCTATCCTCAAGGATGCAAAGGTCACCGGCGAGATCATCAAGCATTACCGCGGTCCGAAACTCATCGCGTTCAAGATGAAACGCCGCAAGGGATACAGGAAGACCAAGGGTCATCGCTCGGAACTTACAAAGATCAAGATCCTTTCAATAGAAGCATAAATTTTCCGGGGAAAATTTATATGAAGTACGACAGGAACAGGGCGCTGCTGCAGACGGAAATGGCCGGGTTCCCCGAGCCAAGGTGTGGAAAGGTCCGCGACATATATGATCTGGGGGACTCCCTGCTCTTCGTTGCGACCGACAGGATAAGCGCTTTTGATGTAGTGATGCCCAACGGCATTCCTGACAAGGGCAAAGTCCTGACCGGACTTTCCCTGTTCTGGTTCGACCTGATGAAGTGGATGCCGAACCATCTTATCACCGCCGACGTCTCCAAGTATCCTGAAAAGCTCAGGAAATATTCCAAGGATCTCTCTGGCCGCTCAATGATGGTCAGGAAGGCCAAGCCTCTTGCCGTCGAATGCATAGTCCGCGGATACATCACCGGAAGCGGATGGAAAGACTACCAGAAGACCGGAGCAGTATGCGGCATCCCGTTGCGCAAGGGCTACAAGCAGGCGGAAAAACTCGACGAAGCTCTCTTCACTCCTTCAACAAAGGCCGAACTGGGAACCCATGACGAGAATATCAGCTTTGAAAAAGCCAAGGAGATAGTCGGCGCGAAATTCGCGGAAAAAGCGAAAAACTATTCCATCAAAGTATATAATACTGCTGCGGATTACGCCGCAACAAAGGGTATTATCCTCGCAGATACCAAATTTGAATTCGGCGTCATGGACGATGAGCTCATACTCATCGATGAAGTGCTTACCCCGGATTCAAGCCGTTTCTGGCCAGCAGCCGAGTACAAGGTCGGCGGAAATCCCCCAAGTCTCGACAAGCAGTTCGTCAGGGACTACCTCGAAAGTCTCAACTGGCAGAAAACGCCTCCAGCTCCGGATCTTCCGGACGACATCGTCTCAAAGACGCATGAAAAGTATCTTGACGCCTACAAGCGGATTACAGGCAAAAGCCTTTAATTCCGGCAATTTAAAAATCGCCAAATCACCAAATCATAAAATCACTATATAAAAGAGGTATTCAAATGTTATCCAATCTCACAAGGAACAAAAAGCTTCTGTCGTATGTCGACGAAGCTGTAAAGCTCTGCAGGCCTCTCCATGTGCACTGGTGCGACGGCTCTGAGGAGGAGTATAGGCAGCTCTGTGAATCACTTGTCAAGCACGGCACTTTCACCAAGCTCAATGAGAAGCTGAGACCCGGATGCTATCTGGCACGTTCCCACGCAAGCGATGTCGCACGCGTCGAGGACCGTACATACATCTGCTCAGATAAGCAGGAGGATGCAGGCCCGACAAACAACTGGACTGATCCGGTCGAAATGAAGCAGAGGCTGAAAGCGATGTTCAATGGATGCATGGAAGGCCGCACCATGTACGTCATACCTTTCTCCATGGGCCATCTCGACTCCCCGATCGCGAAGATAGGAATTGAAATAACCGACTCGGCATATGTCGTCGTCAACATGAAGATCATGACGCGCATGGGCAAGAAAGTCCTCGATGTCCTCGGCGACAGGACTGATTTCATCCCCTGCATGCATTCCATCGGCGCCCCGCTCAAGCCCGGACAGAAGGATGTCCCATGGCCGTGCGAGCCTGATCCCGCGAAAAAATATATCGTACATTTCCCTGAGGAACCGTCAATCTGGTCCTACGGCTCCGGCTACGGCGGCAACGCGCTCCTCGGCAAGAAATGCCTCGCGCTCCGCATCGCTTCGGTGGTCGCGAAAAAGGAAGGATGGATGGCCGAGCACATGCTTATCCTCTCCCTCACATCCCCGAAAGGGAAGAAATATTACGTTGCCGCCGCATTCCCGAGCGCCTGCGGCAAGACAAACCTCGCAATGATGCAGCCAACCCTTCCGGGATGGTCTGTCAAATGCATCGGCGACGATATAGCCTGGATGAGGATCGGCAAAGGCGGAAAACTCTATGCCATCAATCCGGAGACAGGATTCTTCGGAGTAGCGCCAGGAACCTCGATGAAATCAAATCCCAACGCCATGCTTTCAATAACGAAGAATTCCATCTTTACAAATGTCGCGCTCACTCCTGAAGGCGATATCTGGTGGGAGGACATGGGAGTTCCCCCGCCGGCAAAGGCGATCGACTGGGAAGGCAGGGACTGGACTCCGGACTGCGGACGCAAAGGCGCACATCCGAACGCCCGTTTCACCGCTCCAGCCTCGCAGTGTCCGGTAATTGATCCCGACTGGGAGAAATCCGAAGGCGTTCCAATCTCGGCGATTCTCGTAGGAGGACGCCGTCCATCGACAATTCCCCTTGTCAACGAGGCATTCAGCTGGGAACATGGCGTATTCATGGGTTCATCGGCGGGTTCCGAAACGACAGCTGCCGCTATTGGAAAAGCCGGAGTACTGCGCCGCGATCCGTTCGCGATGCTTCCGTTCTGCGGTTATCACATGGGCTCCTATCTCGCGCACTGGCTCGAGATGGCAGGACGTACCGACCGCGCAAACCTTCCGAAGATCTACTTCGTAAACTGGTTCAGGAAGAGCGCTGAAGGCAAATTCCTATGGCCGGGATACGGAGAAAACAGCCGCGTGCTCAAATGGATCTGCGACAGGATTGAAGGCAACGTCAAGGCTATACCGACCGCCATCGGCAATCTGCCGAAACTTGAGGATCTTGATCTTAACGGATTGAACATCTCAAAGGATGATCTGAATCTGATCCTCTCCGTCGACGCCGAGGGCTGGAAGAACGAGCTTGCCGATATCTCGCAGTACTATGAGAAATTCGGCAGCAGTCTCCCCGAAGCCCTGAAAAAGGAACTCGAGCAGCTCAAGTCCAGGATTGCTAAATCCTGAGCGCCGTCCAATAACGTATAGATTAAAAAATCCCGCCATCCGGCGGGATTTTTCTTTTCACGTTCCCTTACGAATCCTTGGCGACATGATCAATTTTAGTGTTATATTAAGAAGTTCTTCAAACCTTACTTTTACTCCAAGGGGAAATTATGGACAATAAGAAAAGCATGAGCATCTCCTCAGATGAAGTCTCAAAATTAAACGCATACTGGCGCGCGGCGAATTACCTTTCCGTGGGCCAGATCTACCTGCTTGACAATCCGCTTCTGCGCGAACCTCTGAATATCAAACACATCAAGCCGAGGCTTCTCGGACACTGGGGAACGACACCAGGATTAAATTTCATGTATGTCCATCTCAGCCGCATCATAAGAAAAAATGATCTTGACATGATCTACATCACCGGTCCCGGACATGGCGGACCCGCGATGGTCGCCAACGCATATCTCGAAGGCACATACAGCGAATATTATCCGAACATCACCCAGGACACAGACGGAATCAAAAAACTTTTCAGGCAGTTCTCGTTCCCCGGAGGAATTCCAAGCCATGTCGCGCCGGAAACTCCCGGATCGATCCATGAGGGCGGAGAACTGGGTTATGCGGTCTCCCACGCATACGGCGCCGCGTTTGACAATCCAAACCTGATCGTCGCGTGCATTGTCGGTGACGGAGAAGCTGAAACAGGTCCCCTCGCCGCAAGCTGGCATTCGAACAAGTTCCTGAATCCTGCGAGGGATGGCGCCGTCATCCCGATCCTTCATCTCAACGGATACAAGATCGCAAATCCTACAGTTCTTGCACGCATCAGCAAAAAAGAGCTGAAACAGCTTTTCTACGGATACGGCTACAAACCTTATTTTGTCGAAGGCTCCAATCCTGAAAAGATGCATGTGCTCATGGCGGAAACTCTTGACACCATCGTCGCGGAGATCAGGCAGATACAGAAGGATGCAAGGGAAAACGGCAAGAATGAAAGACCGATGTGGCCGATCATAATCTTCCGTTCACCGAAAGGATGGACCGGTCCGAAATCCGTTGACGGGAAAAAAACTGAAAACTACTGGCGTTCACACCAGGTCCCCTTGTCCGAACTCGCCTCCGAACCGAAGCATGTCAAAATCCTCGAGAAATGGATGAAGAGCTATAAGCCGGAAGAACTCTTCGACGCCGATGGCAGGCTTCTTGCGAATCTCGCAGAACTCGCGCCGGAAGGCAAGCGCAGGATGAGCGACAACCCGGTCGCCAACGGTGGACTCCTCCTGAAGGATCTGAAGATGCCAGACTTCAGGAATTTCGCGGTAAAGTTTGATAAGCCCGGAACCTCCGAAGCCGAATCGACGCGAGTCATGGGGGCGTTCCTGGCCGAAGTGATGAAGATGAATATGGATTCGAAGAATTTCAGGGTGGTGGGTCCTGACGAGACGACATCAAACAGGCTCAACTCCGTCCTCGATGTCACACCCCGCACCTGGATGGCTGAAATCATTCCCGATGATGATCATCTCGCAAAGGACGGACGCGTGATGGAAATCCTGAGCGAGCACACATGCCAGGGCTGGCTCGAAGGATACTTGCTTACAGGACGACACGGCTTCTTCTCATGCTACGAGGCGTTCATACACCTAATAGATTCAATGTTCAACCAGCACGCAAAATGGCTGAAGACCACCAGGCATATTCCATGGCGCCGGCCAATTGCCTCGCTAAACTATCTGCTGACTTCGCACGTCTGGCGCCAGGACCACAACGGGTTCTCCCACCAGGATCCCGGTTTTATCGATCATGTCATCAACAAGAAGGCCGAAGTGATAAGAGTCTATCTTCCGCCGGATGCGAACACTCTTCTATCCGTAACCGACCACTGCCTGAGAAGCCGGAACTATGTGAATGTAATTGTTGCGGGTAAACAGCCGGCACTGCAGTATCTGGACATGGATTCGGCGATCAGGCACTGCACAACCGGAGTCGGGATCTGGAATTGGGCGAGCAATGATCACGGCGGGGAGCCGGACGTGGTACTGGCCTGCGCCGGAGACGTTCCGACACTTGAAGCCCTGGCGGCGGTTGACCTGCTCAGGAAAAATATTCCTGATTTGAAAGCTCGTTTTGTAAATGTCGTCGACCTTATGGCGCTTCAGCCCCAGAATGAACACCCGCATGGTCTTTCTGACGCCGAC
>JANYBI010000162.1 GCA_025360875.1 Lentisphaerota bacterium | reverse complement strand
AAAAGTCGTAACTCGTTGCGGCACAGTGGGTTTACTCTAATAGAACTGCTGGTCGTTATTGCGATCATCGCGATTTTGGCGGGTATGCTTCTTCCAGCTCTCAGCCAAGCCCGTGAAAAGGCCCGCAGGATAAGCTGTGCCAGCAATCTCAAGCAGATCGGCCTTGCAATCCGCATGTATGGCACGGAGTTCCACGGATACATGCCGAACGCGAGTTCAGGCGCCGGTTTAGAGCAGCTCCGCGCAGGCGGCTATCTTATAAACGTCAAGCTATACAACTGCCCTTCCACCGAAGACACCATCGCCGATGGCGCCGATCTTACAACTGCGCACGTGTCCTATGATTATTATGGCGGACACCAGGAAAAAGAATCAGCCGAAACCATTATAGGCTGCGACAAAGTGGCCGCTGACCCGGCAAACCATAAGAAATACGGCAATCTGCTCTACCTTGACGGCCATGTCACTGGATATGCTGGTTCCGATTGGGCCAACGGCGATGTTGCGCCAACAGGGGAGCCCACTGTTTCTGGTTATGTGGGAGCTGGTTTTTATAGATGTATGCATAAGGTGGAGGGTGGTGGCAGTTGTGATGGGGGTATGATATGTAATAATAGTGAAGAGTTCGATTTTTTAATTGGTTTATTTAATGGGTGTGAGTTTAATGACCGACATATAGACGGTATAGAAAGAAAATATCATTTTACTCCGAATGCTGAATAATTATGGATGTGCTTGGTGAAGCTCAAGAATTGGCACATAAAGCACATATTTTCTGCGATTCTTGCGTTAATAACAAATATTCGAGGACTGAAATGAAATCATTCATCGTGCTGGCTGGGTTGCTTCTGTTCCTTTGCGGCTGCGGCAGGCAGCCTGTCAAATCAAGCTCAACCCTGAACGATCTGGAAGGACAGGGATTGAAGGGTAATGTCAAAAGCCTGAAAGTCTTCACTTATGGGGCAGGATCCCAGACTGGCGGAACACAGAGGAGATCACTTAAAAAAAAGAGCACAACTTTATTCAACTCCAACGGTTGTATTACCGAGATGAGCGAAAATGAGCCGGACGGCAAGCCGAGATCGAAGACAACTGTAAAGTATGACGGTGCCGGGAACAAGTTTGAGCAGATCGAAGTCAATCCGGACGGCAAAATGGTTTCTAAAATATCCTTCAAGTACGATGCGGCCGGGAATCTCGTCGGCAAGTCAAGATGGGACTTTGACGAGAAAAGCAAACCCAAGAATGCCTGGACCTTCACCTTCAAGTATGACGACAAGGGCAACATGATCGAGGAGAGCGCCTCCTCGCTCATAGGCAAAGTCATCGGCACTAAGGATGTCTGCCAGTATGGCACACAGGGAAACCTGACCATGTCGACGTCTTACGACAAGGACGGCAAGCTGTTGGAGAAGAAGATTTACAATGATGCGGGATATCTGGCCGAATCCCAGATGTATTCCGGCAAGAACGGCGGCTTGACCATGAAGACCACCTACAAGTATGACGACAAGTCGCAAAATCCGGGGAAAATCACTTTCTGGAATATCAATGAAGCCAATTCCAATCCTATCGAGACATGCATTTACAAAGCGGACGGCTCGGTTCTGAATAAAATAACCCGCAAGAACAGCTACGACGAAAAAGGCAACCTGCTTGAAACAAGCCAATACAATGCCGACGGGAAATTGACAAGCAAAGAGACTGTGTCGTACGACAAAGAAGGTAATTGGCTGAACAAGACAATAAACTCCCAGAATGTGAAAGGCGACATTATTCTGGAGCGGGAAATGCAATACTACCCTGCCAGCAAAAACTAGAAAATCTCGCAGCAAAAAACTGGATAAGACAACTCATAGGCGTCCCCAACCGCAAATGGTGCAATCCGCAGACGGTGTCGTTAGCTCTTATCCTATTCAAAAATATGATATACTAATAGTCTCGAAATAGGATGGAGTTCCAAAATAACAGAGGGCGTCCTCCTTCGGAGGATTACCCGCCATGGAAAGAGTACCGCGGGTTTTCTTACCCGCGAAAGTTGAACTCAAAATGGCGGACTGGAAAGTCCGCCCTCCGTTCATTTTGAAATTACCTCGGATAGATAGGAAAAGAGCCGCTCTCGGAGAGAGCAGGCATACAAGCAGGCCAGGCTTCTGCGGAGCCGGCTTTCTTAAGGATTTGGATTGCGGTTCAAAAAATGTAGAGTTGTCCGTCTCGGACAAGAATCTTCGCCGTGACGGCGAACCCTACATCAGGATTGAAGAAGAAAAATCTTCCGCAACGCGCCAAATGTGTATTTTTAAAGGTTCCCTTCAGTCTTTTTCCAGCTTGATAATTGTTTCTTTACCAATATCTTATAAGGGTATGTTGGGCTTTAGCCCGACATTTCTTAAATAGGGCGGGTTTCCTTCGACAGGCTGCTTCGGCACGCTCAGCACAGGTCAGGACAGGAAAACCCACCTTACTTATGAGGCAGATCTTGCTAGCTTAACGGTTGCATATTTTGATCTTTCATTTCATAGGAGGGTATATCCAATGGCAAAATTTCTTTCCGCGTTGTTTCTGGCGGTCTTATTTTCGTTGACAGTTTCGGCCAAGGAGCTTTCCACGAAGGATGGCGTGACCTACAAGGATGTGACAATTACTGAGACAACTCCGATAGGCATCTCCTTCATTTCAGATGGAAAAGCAGGCTGGCTGGATTTCAGGGACATGACGCCGCATGAGCAGAAGGAATACGGCTATAATCCCCAGAAGGCCGATGAATTCGAACAGAAACTGATCCAGAACCAGGGGAACATGGTTCCTGCGGACGGCGCACCGGACATGTCGGATATTCCCGCCGAGGCGAACCTGGATCCGAATACCGTTCCGCAAACACCTCAGAATACGGTCGTCGTCGAACCGGGACAGCAGGTCGTCTACAATCCGACATATTTCCCGTCGGCCGCTCCGGTCTATTACAACGGCTGGGTCTACTGGCATGGCCATCACTACCCCTATTACTGGTGGCACCACTGGTACTGGCATCATCACTGGGTCTATTCCCATGGCAGATACTATCCCTGGCACTACTACCACAACCACGGGATCTGGTACCATGGCAAATACTATCCTTATCATCACGGTCTTCTCGCGGAAAAAGACCGATGCACGTCAAAGGAAGAACATGGCATGAGCCAGCATCCGCATCCAAAGGGCGATGAAAAACCGGAAGGGCATCGCAAATAAATCCCTGTTTGAGGAACTTATTGATTTTTGGGGAACGGACTGTATTCTGTTGAATTGCAGTCAGGGAGGGATTTTCATGTCAAAACCATTATTTCATAAATTGATAAGGATATAAACATGGCAGAACAGAAAATAGCCGATGTTGTGGAACAGAAACGTCTGAACGAGGCGCGTGAGTCTAAGATTCCATGGAAGAAATGGGGGCCTTATCTTAGTGAAAGGCAATGGGGCACTGTCCGCGAGGACTACAGCGACGACGGCAACGCCTGGGATTATTTCTCGCACGACCAGTCACGTTCCCGCGCATACCGCTGGGGCGAGGACGGACTCGGCGGAATAAGCGACGACAAGCAGAGGCTCTGCTTCGCGGTCGCCCTCTGGAATGAGAAGGATTCCATTCTCAAGGAACGCCTCTTCGGACTCACCAACAGCGAGGCAAACCACGGCGAGGATGTGAAGGAATACTACTTCTACGTCGACAGCACTCCCACGCATTCCTATATGAAATATCTCTACAAGTATCCCCAGCGCGAGTATCCATACAGCGAACTTATCGAGAAGAACCGTTGCCGTTCACGCGAGGAGATGGAGTATGAGCTTTTGGATACCGGGATCTTCAATGACGACCGTTATTTTGATGTGTTCGTGGAATACGCCAAGGAAGGGCCTGAGGAAATCCTTGTTAAAATTACAGTATTCAACCGTGGACCGGAAAAGGCAAGCATCAGAGTTCTTCCCACACTGTGGTTCCGAAACACATGGGCGTGGTACGAGAAAACGCCAAAGCCCGTGCTGAAAGAGGGGAAAGCCGGCGTTATCAGCGCTTCACATTCCGAACTTGGCGAATATTACATGTCATGCGACGGGAAACCGGAGCTTCTCTTCACGGAGAACGAGACCAACAACGAACGCCTCTGGAGTCAGCCCAACGGATCTCCTTACGTCAAGGATGCTTTCCATTCATATGTGGTCTCAGGGAAAAAAGAAGCTGTGAATCCCGCAAAGACAGGAACGAAGTCCGCGGCGCATTACATGCTCGAAGTTCCAGCCGGTGGAAGCAAGACAATCCGTCTTCGTCTCGGAGCCGGTTCCTCCGACAAGGGATTCAAGGACTTCGACGCGGTTTTCAAGAACCGTATCGGGGATGCCGACGAGTTCTACGAGAGGATTACGCCGAAAGCTTTGAACGAGGACCAGCGCCGTGTGCATCGCCAGGCGCTTTCCGGAATGCTCTGGAGCAAGCAGTTCTACTACTTTGATCTTGAGCAGTGGCTCATGGAACACAAAAGCCATCCGCTGATGGGGGCCGAACGCAGCGTAAGGAACATGGAATGGTTCCATATGCTCAACGCAGACGTGATCTCGATGCCGGACAAGTGGGAATACCCATGGTATGCCGCCTGGGATCTGGCGTTCCACACGACCACGCTTGCTCTTGTGGACTTTGATTTTGCAAAGGACCAGCTCCTACTGATGCTCAAGAGCCTGTATTTCCATCCGAACGGGCAGATCCCGGCATACGAATGGAATTTCAGCGACGTCAATCCCCCTGTCCACGCCTGGGCGGCCTTGTACCTTTTCAAGATGGAGAGCACCCTGGGCCGTGCAGACATCCGGTTCCTGGAACGCTCATTCCACGGACTCATGCTCAACTTCAACTGGTGGGTCAACCGCAAGGATCCGTCCGGGAAGAATGTCTTTGCAGGCGGATTCCTCGGTCTGGACAACATCGGGATATTTGACCGCAGCGCACAGCTTCCCACCGGAGGATCGCTGGAGCAGGCGGATGGTACTGCGTGGATGGC
>JANYBI010000147.1 GCA_025360875.1 Lentisphaerota bacterium | reverse complement strand
GCCAGCCTTCGGGTTTCAGGACTGGAACCTTAATCCTGCATTTCATGTCTCCGGCATTCTTTTCAGGAGTGAACTCAAAGAATACTGAAAGACCTTTCTCGCCGGATGAAGCTGTGACTTTCACGGGCTGGCTGCACTCCGGAACCGGTTCGCCGAACTCGGTTCCCTTCTCAGTCGGAACGATCAGGAACTCCCTTTTGCAGGCGGTGCCGGGATCTATTTTCCCTATGTACATGAGGTTCGAAGGTTTTATCTCGGCGACCGGGACTGCGGTCCCGCTGAATGTGAATTTGGTAAACTTCTGCCCGGGATCATTGGTCTCGACAAAGAAGTTCTTCACATAGGGGCCGGAGAGTGTTCCCGGCACAATCGAAATTTTTATTTCAGCATTTCCGCCAGGGGCTACAGTCTTTCCCGGGACGCTGATCTCGACGCAGCCGCCGCATGTCTTGTTCACGCTCCTGATCTCCAGATCCTCATCGCCGGAGTTTTTTATCCTGTATGAGTTTTCCTTTTTCAGGTTCGACTGGTGTATGCCGAAGTCAAATGAGGCGTTTCCCTCCACTTCCATTTTCGGGGATGCGTGGAGGCAAAGCGAGGAAAAGATCAGGAACATGATGATTCTGAAAGACATTACGCCATCCTGTTGTGCCGGTTGATTTGCCCGGAGAATTTATAGCTCAGTATCCGAAAAACAAACCGGGAAACCCGGATTGCCATGCGCACACAAGATGGAGGTAGCAGTTTGTCATTAGACATAGTATAAGCGCGTAAACCTTTTAATTATCCACAATCAAAAACCATCAGACATCCACATGGTCAAGGAGATGCAAAGCATCGCATTCATGAACCAGACATGGAAAAGGCGACCGGAAGTATGGCTAGAAAAATCCGAAGGTGATTTCCAATTGCGAAAAATTCGCAATTGGCTTTTTTCTTGATGATCCGGTTTGAAACTGTTTCCGGGCGAAGATAATATCTTAACTCATCATGTGGCAGTGCGGAAAATACTGTGTAGTACAACATATTATAAATTTGAACATTTATTTTCTGTTAATATTCCATTTTTCGCTTGAACTGCCGTATTGCATAGATATTTTTACAAGTTGTCCTATGTATTGATATGCCAATATAGATATTAAGCGGGGATATATTGGATATGGGGAATGTCGAGAAAAAGGGCGAAGTCAAAAAGAATGGGAAGCAATTCCTGTTTTCAACTGTTTTTGTGCTGGCTGGTCTTGTAGCGATTTCCTCTATTTACATTTTCTCTACTGGAAAATACCGTCTCTTTCTTAAGCCGCATCCTTCCATGCTCCCGATGTCCGGCAAAGGCCAGGCAATTACCCCGGCGCACAAGGAATCCAAAGCCATCCGTGACGACGATCTCGAATACATACTGCAGAAATACACCGTCGATTTCTACATGGGGCGTACGCGCTTCAACGGCAATCCGTCGCTTCTTGAGAGCATAAAGGTTACAGCAGTGGAAATCCCTCCCTCGATAAAACTGATCGCCGGACTGGAAAAGGAAAAGGGATATTACGAGAGGATCACGTCCGTGAACTCTCTCGGGAACAACCTTTCGGAAAAGGAGGTTTCCGCGCTGCTCTCTTTCCTGCACAAGAAATTGTCGGACGACAACCTTGCCCTCCTGGAATTCGATGCCGTGAAGAATGATGCGGTGATGGCCCTCATGCGGCAGACCGTCCCGCCTGAGGAACTTGCCCCGCACCTGATAGCCATGTACCATGACCGGACGCTCGACAATACCTGGCGCAACTACTGCATACAGTTCATGGGACAATGGTATGACAGCGTACACGTTCCGGGACAGCAGGATCTTTTCAGGAAATCGTTAGATGAGGCCCTTTCCGATGATGACGCCATTCCCGCCGCCGCGCTCATAGCCATGTCGAATCTAGTGGGAAGACCCGGCTTTTCGAAGGAGAGGATATCCGCGGCGGCATACAGGCTGTCCACCGATCCCAAAACCGGAGGGGCCGTCAAGACGGCTTCCATTCAGATCTGCGCCAAGTTCAGGAACAGGGAAGCAATCCCTGTCGCCAGGGAGATAGTGAAATCATCGTCTGACGTGCCGCTTAAGCTGTCCGCGGTGGCGGCTCTTGGGACTTTTGGAGATCCCGCAGATCGCGAGCTCATAAACAGCCTCGCCTCCAGCGGCGATATCAGGATGCGTACCGCGGCGAAAGCCGCGCTTAAGAAAATAAAAATGTAATAATGGAGAAAATGATATGCGAAACAACAGGCTTCTGCAGCTGGCCGGCTTTCTGATCCTATTCCTCGGACTTTCATTTTACACATTCGCCCAGGCACCATCAGCTCCCGGCAATCCTGAACTCTACCAGGCAACTTTCACCAGGGCGATCATTTCATGGGCTCCTTCCGAGGGAACTCCTGTTCCCGATGGGTACAAGGTTTACAGGGACAGCGTTCTAGTCGCCACTGTAACGGAAGCCGAATACACTGACACCGGACTTACAGCCGACACCACCTATGTATATACTGTAAAGGCATATTCAGGAAACGATATTTCTCTTCCGAGCGCCACTCTCACAGTCAGGACTTTGAAAAATCTTGAGATCGATGATGCCTCAGTAATCCAGCAGATAGTGGATTCGGTCGACCCGCTCGGGCTTTCAGCATCAGATCTCATAACTGCGGTCCAGGATGCGCTTCTGGCCCTCAATTACACGAATGTGGACTTCACCCAGATCAATGTTCCTATTTTTTCCGCTCTAATAACCCGTGAAATGTCAGCGATAGCTCAAGGTGTCCAGCCGTCGTCGGATTCCGCGCGAATCGCGGACCGGCAGAGTCT
>JANYBI010000137.1 GCA_025360875.1 Lentisphaerota bacterium | reverse complement strand
CACCAGGGGTACGGACATCTGCAGCCCCAGGACTTCCAGCCGGGATACCAGCTGTAGTCTCCGGCAAACCACCAGTATCCGGGACCGTAGAACCAATCCCAGTACATCGGCGGATACCAGTTGACGGAATGATTATACCTCTGCACCTTGTATTTGACCTTTGCATTCGTCACAGGCGCCCCGAAGTAATACTTGGCCTTGATGGTAGCCGTGATCTTGTCGCCAAGCTTCACAGGCTCCTTCGGCGCCTCGACAATGACTTCATATTCGGGCTTCTTGTATTCCTCAACCCTGAAACTCCCATAGCCGCCATGCGTCTCCACGGTTATGCTGTACATGCCGAGCGTCGCGCTCTTGGGAAGTTTCAATTTGTCCTCAATACCTCCGAACTGATCGGCCGTAAGAGTCTTCTTGTATATCTCCTCGTTCTTCGGATTGCGGATCACGACAGTGAGCGCCTTATTCGCAAAATCCGAGACATCCTCCTGGTCATATTTCGCCTTCCTCACCCATATCTTGAAATCCACTTCCTGATCGGGACGGTAGACGGGCCTGTCGGTTATGATGTACGTCTTCGTCAGATTGTATTCGTAGTCGTAATAGTTCCCATACCATATTCCAGTGAAACCCAGATATGCGTTCCTTCCGCTGTCAGCCGATGTGCCTACGACCCACTGGTAGTTCTGAGTCATCGTGTCAGGTCCGATTATGGCAAGACCGTCGGCATTCGTCTCGACCGTAAAGGATTTCGTATCGGTGTTGTACTGCCTGTCATCAGCCTTGACAACACCCTTCCTGTCAATGACCATCTGCTGGTATCCGAAGAAATCAAGCTTTATCTTTGAAAGCGGAGCACCGGTCACGGCATCGGAAACATAATAGATTGAATCGTTGTTGCCCTGCTTCTTCAGGATGACAGTGTCATTGAGCCAGACAATTATGCGGGCGGTGTTTCCATCTGCGAGCTTCGCAGTCACAAGGTATGCGCCGGCATCCTTCAGCGGAGTCTTCACGACAATCGTCCTGTTGAAATTATTCTCGCGCGGCTGGAGCTTCAGATCCCAGGCTGCCGCCTTTTCCCCTATATATTTGGTCTGGTTGTTCCAGACAACCCTCTGCCCGATGTCGTTGATGTCAATATTCTTCCAGTCCAGCGCCTTCGGATTGGACTTGAGATATTCCCTGACATCCTTCAGGAGTTCAGGAACTTTCAGCCTGAAAGCCTCGAAGGAGACAGCCTTGGCGTTCCTGAAGATAAATTCAAGTTCGGCAGCTTTTCCGGCGGCAAGAGGTTTCGATCCGACGAACTGTCCCCAGTTCCCTATTATCTGGTCAAGCTGGTTCTTCTTGATGTCGTCATGATCGCCATATTTCTTTATGCTCTCCTGGATAAGGTCGGCGGCCTTAGGGTACTGGCGCCTGTTCCTGAAAATCTCAATGAGCCTGTCAAGCGCCGAGGAACTGTATCCGTCGCTGTCCGCAAATATCTTCATGTAGATCTTGATGTAATTGTATTCGTCAGGTAGCTTGAAGCGCTTTATCCCGGTTGCGAGTTTCGCAATGGTCTCATCCTCTGAAAGCGTGTGTACTGCGTATGGACCTGATTCATCCTTGTCGGCATCTTCTCCGACATTTCCGTCCCCATCGTCACGATTGTTGTAGAACCTTCCGTAATATGCCATGGTCTCGACTCCGAACTGCCCGGCCAGGAACGCCGCATACTGCAGGAGGATGGAATTCTTTGACTGGGGCTCAGCCTTCATGGCCTCCTCAAGGAGCCAGCGCCAGCGCTCGCCGTCGCATTTGGCATCTGCGAAACTCGCAGGCACCTTGTAGAATACCGGATTGCCGTTCTCATCGACCGGAGCGCCCTTGGTCTGGCCATTGTACCCATAATATCCCTCATCGTAGTCAGGAAGCTTGCTCAAGTCGGAAAGGAACTGCATCTGCCAGGAATCAGTGTATCCCCTGCCCTGCAGGATCGAACGTGCAAAATTCTCATAGAACTGGAATTTATCATTTCCGTTTCCATCCTTGTTCACAAGCGGCATGGCCTGGACGAAAAGCTGGAGCGAACGTATCCTGTCGCGCTCCATCGCATTCATGTATCTCCCGCCGCCCCTGTGCTGGCCACGCTCGAATTTCCCTGAGATCATGAATCCATAATGATCGGTGTTCATGTAAAGTTCGGCAGCCTTTTTAAGGAGCATCCAGTTATTGGCGTTTTTCGCGATGGAATTTTCGATGAACTCGTCGAACTCGTTGATCCTGTTCAGGTTTCTCAGGCAGTCAACCGCCCTTGCGAGATCCTCGGGAACCTGGACCGGCACAGTTTCCTCGCCCAGGGAAAGTTTTGAAAAAAGGTCGTAGGCTTCCTTGTAGTTACCCTGTTTGAAAAGATTGTTGGCCTTGTCCCTCGCCTCTTTGCTGGCATCATCAGCGGCATTGAGGACACCGGAGAGCAGAACCGACAGGAACAACACAGTCGAAATCACAAAATTCTTCATTATCCACCCCTTATATTTATTTTATTTTCTGATTTGATTTCAACTATATAGACGATGCATAAGATGATTTATTAGAATATAATGTCAAAAGAATACAAATAAACAATACTGGAGGCAAATCTGGCTGAGATTTATCTCTCACAAAGACACAAAGTTCTTCCTTCGTGTCTTTGTGGCTCTGTGAGAGAAAAAATATTTCAAGTGGTTACTTGCTTGAATTTAATTCCATGTGAAATAAGTTATCAAACACATACAAACATAAGGGGGTTACATGAATATCAGATTTGTTTTCTGCTTCACCGTTCTTCTTCTGGCTTCAGTCATGACACAGGCGACTCTCTCGGCAAAGACCGTCGTCGCCATTTCAGAGATGGCAGCTTCGCCTGACTTCTCCGCCGAACAGCAGATCATCTCCGACGTCATGCAGGCGGAACTGTCCATGTCCGAAAACATTACCCTTGTTGACAGGAAACAGCTGGAAGGCGCCCTTAAGGAAATCCAGCTCGCAGACCAGGGCATGATCAGCCCGGAATCCGCGAAACAACTCGGCAAGATCGTCGGCGCAAAATATTTCTGCTGGGGTAAGCTCAGCAAGAACGGCGACAAGAATATGGTCATTGTCAAGGTCATCGACGTCGAGACTACCGTTACGAAACTCGCCTACGCCCAGATGCAGGACAAGAATGATGCAGTTGAGGCCGGCAAAGCCCTGGCCGTCAACCTCGAAAAGCTCATAATGAACTTCAACGCCGACAAGGAAAAGGAAGCCAAGACCCTTGCTGACGAAAAGGCGAAGAAGGAAATCCCCGCCGACCTGAAACGCCCCGTCGTAACAGTCATAATCCCGGAGATGCATGTCCGGCAGGCAATGCTCATCGATCCCGCAGGCGAGACAGAAATAGTCAAAAGGCTCATCGACAACAAGTTCAAGGTTGTCGATTCCGAATACACAGTCATGATGCGCAACGACCCGTCCAACGCCCCGGGGATTTTCAAGGACAAGAAGACAGCCACAGACTTTGCCGCTAAGAAAGGCGCAGACGTCCTTCTCTATGGCGAGGCTATTTCTGAACACGGCGCGACTGTAGGCGAATTCAAGGGATGCCGCGCCAGGATAGAGCTCAAGGCAATCAGGACTTCCGATGGCGTGATAATTCTTTCCGACAGCGCCTATGCTGGCGATACTGACCTCTCCGAAGCAGTTGCAGGAAAGAAGGCGATCCAGAAGGCCGCCCAGAAACTCGCCGACACCTTCCTTTTCCAGCTTGTCCAGAAATGGAACGAGAAGAAATAAAAATAGGCAGGCCTATTTTTATAAAAATGGAGATCGCAAATTGCGATGTCTAAATCTGACAATGAAATATTCGTGTTTTCAGGAGCGCTGGCGTCTCGCCGGCAAACGGGTTTTCAAGTAACTCGGGCATTCCTGCCCGAGATTTATTCTAAACGTTAAGCTTGGCACTTTGAGGGAAATGGGCGGGTTAAAACCCACCTTACTTATAAATGTGAGGGGAATTTATGAATGTAAAAAAAATCGTTCTGGGATTTTCATTTTCAATTGCCGCTACCTGCGCTTTACCGCTTCTGCTCCAGGCCGAAAACACACCTGCCAACCAGGAACTCAAAGATGACACCATTGTCCGGATAGAGTGCAGCTACACTGGAAAAGATGACAACGTCGAGGTTTTTAAAGGAGCAGATAATGATGCTGAAAATCCTACAACTAACAGCAAAAAGAATGGCTTCCATTACGATCTTTATATACCTGAAGGATACAGCGCCGATCCTAAGGCCTCCTATCCCTGCATGTTCATAGCCTCACCCGGAGGACATGCAAACATGGCGAACATGGAAAAACGATTGAAAAGGGACAAATGGGTCGTCGTAATGCTTATAGAATCCAGAAACGGTGATAACACCTGGGCGACCAACTTCCTAGCTGCCCACGATGACGTCGTCAAGAGGATGAGGATTGCCGAAGGCGCTAAATTCGGTACTGGACTGTCGGGTGGCTCACGCTGCTGCTCAATGTATCCCCTTCTCAGATCCGGTTTCTCCGGAATTATCTGCCAGGCTGCCGGTTTTGCTTATCGCTCCAACTCCACAACCATACCCATGGCAGAATTTCTCGCTGTATATATGAAATACCCCAGACAGGTGGCAGTTGCCGGAACATTCGGCTCAAAAGATGACAATATAATTGAATCTTATACCATCTGGAGCATGCTTCCTGCAAACTCAAGGAAATGGATAGAAATCTTTGAAGGCGGACACGAATGGGGTTCCGCAGACACATTCGGAAGGGCGATGGACTGGATGGAGGAAAGGGTGTTTCTCGACAAGCCCGTAAAGCCTGAATCAAGCAATCTGCTTCTCAGGGGCGGAACCGGGATTGAACCTCCTGGGAAAAACGCGTATCTCTGGTATTTCGGAGTCCTTAAAAGACGTATTGCCTCCGCTGAATCCAAATATGAAAAATATCTTATGCTTCTCAGATTGAATACTGTTGTCGCCAACGGAGGACTGGCGGGCATCCCGGAGGTGAAGACTGAAATGACTTCCGCGTCAACCGAACTTTCACAGCTTAAGACCGATCCCGAGGTGCAGAAGGAGGCATTGGCGAAAGTAGATTACGACGCCATCCAGAAAATATACGCCTCGATAGACGATGAAATGCCTAAAGGACAACATGAATTCAACAAGCGTTTTCTGAGCAGCAAGGAGAAAAAACTTTTTGAAGACTATTACAAGGCATGTGACAAGTTCCTGGCGAAGTATCCTGATTCATACTATTCAAAAGGGCTCTCCCTGAGAAAAACCGCATTGAACCTTGAATTCAAATAGTTTCACAAATAAGCGAATGAACAGCCCTTGCGGGCTTAACTACCAACAAGTCCAATATTGTGTTTGCAATTCGTTTGTAGCTTGTCGCGTCGTAGCTTCTCAGCGAAGATGGATTAATGCCGCAAGGCATGTTCTTAGATGTTTTTGAATTATAGAAAGGATGGGAAATGAATAGATTCTCTTGCAGAACGACATTCCTGCTGATTGCCTGCTCGTTAATTTACCTTGCGGCGGCATCATCCATCCTGGCAATCGATACCGAGCAGACTGCTTTCGACATTCCCTATCTTGAAGGGATCACGATTGACGGCAAGGCCGATGACTGGGGTGACCGGGGTTTCCGCGTTGACTGGATGAATGTTGTCGAAGGTAAAACCCGCGCCAGTCCCGATGACTTCGATGCCAAATTCAGGCTCGGCTGGAACAAGGACGGCCTTCTCCTGATATTTTTCGTAAATGACAACAAGTTTACCGAGGCAAAAAACGACAACCTCTGGGAAGGCGACAGCATTGAGGTTTTTATGGGCGAGAAATCGTTCGGCAACGAAAAATATCAGACCGTCATATCGCCGGGGCTGGATCCCGAGAAGCCGGAACTGCGGGTGAAAAAGCTCTTCACTGAAAAGGCAAATGTCGAGGTTTCAAGGACAAAAACCGACACCGGATATGTCTGCGAGATGCTCTTCCCGTGGAAAAATCTCAACAAGCCTATGCCCGAGGGCGACATATTCTTCCTTCAAACCTATGTAAACGAAAAAGACAGCGACGCCATCTCCAACAAGTATCTGTTCATTCCTCTCGTAAACAACGACGGATATCTATTCAAAAACTATATGTATCCCATAAGGCTTAGCAAGCTTGCATCACCTCCAATAGTATCAAGCAACGAAGTTAGGTGGGATGGAAAGGAGAATACGCTCAAGGTAACTGGAATCACAGAACTTGCCGGAAAAGAATTTACTGTCAGGAACGCCACGCGCGAACTCGCCAAGGGAAAGATGGAAAAACAGGAGAAGCAAGCCGTCAGTTTTGGAAAAACAGTCCTTCCTGCACCACAGCCGGATGAATATCTGAGCGATTTCGAGATCGAATTCAGCGACGGCGTGAAATGCAAAGGAGCCAAATCAGCTTTCAAGCCGATAAATCTTTCTGCTGACCTTAAAATCCCTGAATCTTCCGAAGGAAATCTCAAAATCAAGATCGGTCTCGCCAGTGAAGAAAAAACTGCAGGATATTATTTCAGCTCCCCCTTGACCGTCCGATGCATTGCCATTGATGAAGAAGGCAAGGAACTTCCGGAAGTGAAAGGGAAACAGGGCGAGGATATTTCATTAAAAGTTCCTCTCTCCGGAAAATGTGCCCTGCTAATCCTCCTTTGCGATCTGGAAGATGACGTGATCGCCGGACGAGTTCTTTCCTTGAACAACGGCAAGATTGTCCAGCCTGGTTTTTCGGAGAAGCCATCCGTACTCGCTGTTTCAGGAATCGGGACATTCAGCTGGATGCTGGTTTATTTCGAGTCTTTCAGATATAATGAGATAACTTCCCTGAGGGACCGGATATCCTCGATACTGGTCCATAACTACAACTGCATTACCCTGAGCCGCGCGAGAGGCTACAACATGGCCATGGAAAACTCAATAAATAAAATGGCAGAACTGACTTCTAGAACTGCAAAGTCCACTCCGGAATCATTGCAGGTGCCTGCTGCGGATTTCGTTATTACCGGACATTACAAGTTCACCGGCGGACAAAATCCTATCTTCGTTGACCGGGATTTTACCTGTGATATCATGCTAACTGACATAAAAAATATAGGCTATAGATTTAAGAAATTGAATATAACTTCGAATCCGGCTAATTACTGGCATATCGCGGCGCCTGTAATAGCCGAAATGAACCTTCAGCCAAGACGTTCCCTAGGTGTAAAGACAAATAAGCTTGATGAAACATGGGCGGTCCTCCCGTTCGCCAACGACGGAACCGATGTCTCAAAGGAAATTCCTTCTGCAATACGCATTGAGATGGCACTGCAGGAAAGCGGTAGGATAGCAAAACTCGTATCGCATGATGAGATAGACAAGATCCTACGGGAGATGAAGATCCAGTCCCTCAATGGCGCAACCGAGAATCTTGCCGGAGACATCGCGAAACTTGCCGGCGCCGACCGCGTCATAATGGGAACTGTAAGCGGAGGTGAAAACCAGAAATATCAGCTGAACCTGTTCATTGTTGACGGCAAAAATGCTGTAATCCTTGACAGCGCTTCAGCAATTTGTCCCAAAAACAGGATATCCGATTCCGCGGCATTGCTCGCCCTGAAGCTGGCTGAAAGGAAATACGAATCCCCTTCCTTGCCAGTTCAATCAGATGAGGCCAGGAAGAAAGAGGCTACGATTTATGAGGATGACGCGGCGGGTTCTAGCATTTTTATTGAAGATTTAGGAGACAGAAATTTGTCAGTAAAATATCACAACTGCCTGTTTTCACATGCCATGTCAGATCTCGAGGCGGCATACTATCTAGTCGGCAACGATAAGAAAGAATCTTATTTAATCGCGAAAAAATTAATTTTCGAAGTATTCGCCTGTTATCCACCTGACAGGCTAAGTGCAATTGAAAAAAAGAATACAATTCGAATTACTGACAATATATTGAAACCGATTCCTCCGACAGAAGATACCAAGGGGGCTTTGAGCTACCAAGCAGTTGTAAGGGATATTGCAGACATGGAATACGAGGAAGCGGAAAGGATATTGAAAGAGCAGAAGATAAAATATCCAGGGCTTGAAGACGTTTTCTGCAACTGCAGATTGATCTTGCTGTATAATAAAATGGGCAGATTCAAGGAGGCTGCCGATTTAATAGAAAAGATACCGGAAGGTTATAAAATCAGATGGCTGGATACTTATGCAGATGTTTATCAAAAAACAGGAGATGAAAAAAAGGAACTTGAAGTCCTTGAAAATATTGATATAGCAGGACCTGGAATGCTCAATTCAAGTTATCCTCTCCGCTATATTTCCCTTACTGCAAAGCTCAAGGGGCCGGAAAATGCGATTAAAGCCTATGGCAAGCTCAACGCCTGGACCAATATAAGGCCGGATATCAAGACTGAACTTGCAAAAAGCTATTTGGCACTCGGTGACAAGAAGAAGGCTGGAGAACTGCTAACACTGATAGACAACGATAAAGTATTGGAAAAGTATTCCGGGGTGCTTGACACAAAGAAGCTAAGGGATGAAATAAAGGCGCTCCTGGCACAGATAGGGGAAGTCAAATACGAATGGAAGACTGGCGCACAGGTCAGGAAATTTTCTGAAAAGTATAAACTATATATCCAGCCGGTCGGAAAACAGGAAATAAAACTGCTTGAAGAAGTGGCCCAGAGAATTGGCGAGTTCTATGGCACCAAGGTTGAAGTCCTTCCGGAAATACCACTGCCCGAAAATAATCCCTATGTTTTCCATAGATCGAGAAGTCAGTATCTATTTGACACGTTGCTAAAGATGATAGCCCTCTCTGCTCCTGTACCGAAGGATGCCTGCTTCGTGTTTAATATTACCAAGGAAAGCATGTATACCGGCAATCTAAGATTTATTTATTCTTCTTCAAGATATAATGGAGCCTTGATATCATATGATTTCTGGCAACGTTATGAAAGGAAAGATCTCGTTGATTGTATTGCAAAGACTGCAGCAGATAACTTTCAAACCCAATACGGCAGCTGTTTTGACCTGCCGAAAGATGTGGTATTCCGAAAGTGGTCGTCTGATTGTAAAAATCCGCCGTGCATCTTTACTTCCAGCGGAAATATGGATGGCCCTCAACATAACAACTTCTCCATGTGCGAAGACTGCCAGAAACAATATGGCAAAATCGATTTCGATAAGGTCTATTATGTTTTCCAGAATACACGGGGAGAGAGAGAATGGGATATCTCTTCTGAAGGTGAACGGGAATATCTCGACAAGTATAAGAAGGATGTCGAGGACGCCCTCTCAAAAGCTGCTAAGGAAAAAGATAAGATCCACAAATAAATTAGTGAGCCATCTCCGGAACTTCAGAACTGCTCCAGGAACCTCATGTCATTCTCGTAGAGATATCTGATGTCGTTTATCCTGTAGCGGATCATTGCAATGCGTTCTATCCCCATGCCGAATGCGTACCCGCTCCATTCCTCGGGATTGAATCCGACGTTCCGCAGGACATTCGGGTTGACCATTCCGGCACCGGCGATTTCCAGCCAGCCGGAAAACTTGCAGACACGGCACCCCTTGCCCCCGCACATGATGCAGGAGAAATCACATTCGACGCTCGGCTCAGTGAACGGGAAGAAATGTGGGCGGAGTCTCAGCTGTGTTTCTGATCCCATGAGTTCACGGCCGAAATAGAGAAGCGTGCTCTTCAGATCCGCCATCGAGACATTCTTGTCAATATACAGACCCTCGCTCTGGTGGAAATTCATGCTATGGGTGGCGTCCGGAGTATCCCTGCGAAAGCATCTGCCCGGGGAGACGATCCTGATAGGCGGCTGGTTCTTTTCCATATATCTAATCTGTACTGTCGATGTCTGCGTCCGGAGAAGACGTCCATCGCCGAAGTAGAATGTGTCCTGTGGATCGCGCGAAGGATGGTCCGGCGGCGTGTTGAGCGCATCGAAATTATGGTAGACTGTCTCGATTTCCGGACCTTCGGCGACAATGAAGCCCATCCTGCGGAATATCGCGACACAGTCATCTATGACTTTTGAGATCGGATGTTTTACACCGATAGGCCATTTTCTGCCGGGTAGCGTGAGGTCGACTGATTTGTCGGACTGCCTTCTTGACTTGGTCTTCAGGCTTTCCTTAGCCTCTTCGAGAAGAGATTCGAATCTGTTCTTCGCCACATTGAACGCCTTGCCGAACTCAGGTTTCTCCTGGTAAGGGATGTTCTTCATCTCCGCGCTTATCGCAGGGAAGAACCCGTTCCTGCCGATCATCTCGACGCGCAGATTTTCAATTTCAGCCTCGGTAGAGGCCGCCTTCAACGCGCTCTCGGCATATTCGATTTTCGCAATCAGCTTTTCTTTCAGCTCATTACCCATAAATGTCATTTATCTCCATATTAAAAGAAATTGAAGATAGCGCGGATTTGGGATTTTTCCACCCGATTCAAAGACATCCGGTGTCATCCTCTCTTGGACCGGAGACAGAATATGGATGCAGGGACAGCCACCAATATCATTGGCACGACCCCGAAGACAAGTCCGGCAGTCAGGGAAAGCCCGGAGATGATGGCAATCTGTTTTCCAAGAAGCGTGATAACAGGTCCTACCGTGAATCCGGCACCTATCACAGTCTCATGCGCGCCCCCTGCCCCGACAGAAGCATTGCTCAGTACCATCGCATAATAAAGTGCCGCGTAATATGAGAGGCCGGCGGCGGTACCGAAGATTATTTCACCGGAAAGCATGAGCGGAATCCTGTCCGTGAACATGCAAAGGCAGAATCCAACGACCAGCAATGGGGAAGCAGTTGCCAGCAGAAGCTTCCTGTCATGCCACCACGTCGTGGCTGTCATGCCGATGAACGCGGCCGTCCTGGAGGCGTCGATGAATCCTGCCAGGACTGAAGCTAGAGATACGGATAGCCCGATTGCCTGCAGTCTTCCCGGAAGAAGGGACGAGAGAAGTTGCAGAAGGGCATAGGAGAATGCCATGGACCATCTTCCTGAAAACATCATTCCGCGCTTTTCACGGATCTCATCCTGGCTCATGCTGGAATATGCCGCTTGCTCCGGACTTGAATGATGAGGTATGAGTTTAGGCAGCATGACAACCATGGCGGCAGCTATAAGCGAGAGAAGGCAGATCACCAGGAATATTCCGCTCCTGCAATACGACACTATGAAACCGGATATCCAGATCGCGATCGGTGCCGCAGTGCTCCAGCAGAGGTTGTATATCCCGATCGATCTCGAAGACTGCCTTTCGTCAAGACCGGCACTTGCATAGCTTTCCGCGGCAGGCCAGGTCATGCCGTTGAAGAATGCGAATATCGCAACAAGCACTGTCACGGAAACAGCGCCGCAATAGAAGAAGGCCGCCAAAGGCGAGGCTATCTGGATCAGAACAAGAATTATCATCGACCGCCTAGGGTCTGAGTTTCCAATCAGACGATACGAAAGCTGGGCTCCGCATATGTATGAGACTCCCGTGGAAAGAGCTATCATCAGGTTCTGCATCTCGCTCAGCCCCAGATCAAACTGGGTATAGAAGAAAACTCCTCTCTGCATGAGATTCGCGGAAAGGGAAAAGAAGAAAGCGAATATGAATATGTAGAAACGCATGGCTTAATCTGAAATGGTGAAATATTAAAAACGGCGGCATAATCTACAGGGAACCTGTGAAAAATCCATGTTCATAAGGTTAAAGATCCAGGCAGGCATGCAACGCGTCAGTCTTTATTTTAATTCAAGGGGACAGCCTGAAGGCTGGACTCCAACATCAATCTCCCGATTAGCCGGTTGCTGAAAATATAAAAGTTGGAGTACAGGCTTTAGCCTGAGTATTCATTGTAATGGCATATCTCTGGAGAAGATAAGCTTCAGTATAAATGAAACTGACGCATTACACAGGCATAAAATAAACTTGTGATAAATTTATTTCTTCGCGGCAATCTCCTTCCTGATCTCATCCACCAGTTTCATGGTCCTATGTCCATACTCGACATAGTTGGCATACATGAGCTCCTCCTTGCTCGGTCCTTGGTCATGATAGATCGCAACCATGTGCGGTTCGATGGAAATTCCGCCGTCATAGCCGCGCTTTAACATGTCCTTGAGGATTTTCCTGACATCCCCGTCTCCTTCGCCAGGGAAAGTGAAGACGCTCTTGC
>JANYBI010000133.1 GCA_025360875.1 Lentisphaerota bacterium | reverse complement strand
TCCAGGCGGGTTCCTGAAAATGTCAAGGCAAGCAAACGGAATAAAAGGGAGCGCATGCGACCGGTTATGCCGGATTGCGACTTGATATTGAAAGGGTTCCGCCTTACTACATGCTTTATGTTTTAAAGTGCAGAAGAACCTGAAATTGTGTTTTAAGAAAAGGGAAAATACCAGTTATGAGCAATAATAGGATAACGTTCAAGAACGGGCTGAGTTTTGAGATCGATGTCTCAGGCAAAGTTTTCAACGGTATAGGCGCAGTATCATTCAGAGGTGAGAAACTGAGGAGCGCATCGGTTCCGTGGACGATCATTTTTGAGGCGGAACAGGGTTTCAGATTCGACAGCTATGAGCTTGCCAGGATCGAAAAGACAGGAGATTCCGCCAGGATATTCATAGACGGGACCGCCGGATGGATGCCGTTCGGCCGTACGACTGATGCCATGGGCGATTCAAGATTCCATACGAGACGGCTCCAAAAGCCCAGGATAAGACTTTGCCTGCATATGGAAACCATCAGCGAGAAGATTCGGGAGAACGGGTGGACAGGCGTGAAAACCAGATGGGAGATCGTCTCTTCCGAAATTCCGCTGCACTGGGCCATCGAGGACACCACATGGGAGATCGGCGGGAAGGCGGATGGCGCTGTCCTGCTCCAACAGGATGTCTCGACAATAGATCTGGAACAGAAGGTGTCGAAGGACGGCGCGTTCAGCTCAATTGAGAAATTTGCTGTCGAGGAAAAAGGGGCATGGGGCGGTGCTTTTCCCATGGACATGCTGCCACGCGGAGCAGGCGCCCCGATATGCGATTTCCAGGCAAAGGGCAAAACTGCCTTCTGCACTTTCTTCGAGAAACCGTCGCTAACGCGGAGCAGGATCGAGAAGTTCGCAGGCGAGGACGTGATCCATTATTCCGACAATCATTTCTTTCCACTGTCGAAAAAGGCGATGCTGCCGGAAAGGAAGATTCTTCTGTTCCAAAGCAATAAGAAGCTGATGAAGCATGAATGGCGCAACCTCTGGCTGGACTGCTTTACGGAAGCTAGGAAACGCATCCTGGCAAATTACGGATTCAAACCTGAGATACCACAGCCGTCGGTCCACGCCCATCTCTGGGACGCCGACCTGAAAAAGCGCGGTGCGGGCTGGACGAATGAACTCGGCGAGGCTTTTGCGAAATACGCAGAACTCGGATACAAGGATGTGTTCACGCACGGAGTCTGGGATTCGGTGACCTCCGATCCGGCTGAACCTGAAGGAAATATCTGCTGTCCGTACTCTTTCACGTTCGCAGAAAAATTCGGCGGCACCAAAGGCATGAGGAAACTCGCCGACAAGGCGCATGGGAGCGGAATCGGGCTTTTCCAGTGGTTCGGATTCCAGTTCGCGAAAAATTCGCCGATCTGGAAGGAACATCCGGAATGGCTTCTCCGGGAGCAGAATGGAACTCCTTGGGATGGCGACTACGGCATGCTGTGGTGCGGGCGCATGCGCTCAGGTTTCGGGAAAATGCTCGAGCAGCAGATCCGCAAGGTGAAGGATGATACCGGCATGGACGGGATATTCTTCGACTCGTACCAGAACCTCGGTATCACATGCGTCGACTGGCAGGGCGAAGACAAGGCTCCGCAGGCCGAGGAAATATGGCGGATGCAGTCGCGCCTCCAGAAGCACGGCTACAAGTTCCGCTGCGAAGTCACGACAATTTTCGGAGTGTCCCAGGTGGCGATGTACGGTTTCAAGGAAGACAAGTTCCGTAGGCGCCTCTGGGATACGACCGTTGAAAACGATGATGCCTTTGCGCTCATTGACTGCAGTCCGGCATTCTTCACAGACGATCCTTTCACGGAGAAGAAGCTGAGTCCGAAATTATATTTCTGGCTTCTCGGGCACCGCGCGGTGCCGGGAATAGGCGCAAGGCCATGGACGCCTGTCGGCAAGGATGATACAAGCAGGCCATTTCTCCCGGGAAAGGAGCTCGCTGAAGAGTACGCAGCCGTCAACAGGCTCTACAACGAAGCGCTGCCAAAGATGCAGAGATTGAGAGTGACTGAGAACGGCGACTACTCTCTCTGGCTTGATAGAAAGAACAGGCCGTCGGTGATCTGGGGGTTCCGCAAGTCGGAATTCAAGTTCAGCGGAAAGGTGAAGGATCTCAATTCCTGCAAGGTGTCCGAAGTTGATTCCGTTTTAAAAATTCTGCCCGGTCATGTGTGCGTTATCACGCCCGAGGGCGGAGGGATTTGACTTTTACGGAAATAGTGAGTCGAGTATGATTTGGCTGTTACGGATGAAATTCCAAGCATTTAGGATGGAAGACAAGCTAAAGCTTGGACTCCAACATATGCTTGACATGTAACGGTAAAATTAGAAAATAGTCGTTGGAGTACAAACTTTAGTTTGCGTGTTTGGGATTTGAAACTTGGAACTTGTCTGGGATTTGGATTTTGAAGTTTTAGATAAGGTGCGGCAGTCAAAGAACTTAAAATTTACGAGTAAATCAGGAGCATATTCAAATGAGCAAGAGCGACAGCGGGAAATGGTTCAACGAAAGCCGGTTCGGCATGTTCATCCACTGGGGCGCGTATTCGGTGGCGGCACGCTGCGAATGGGTAATGAACAGGGAACTGATCGGCAAGGAGGAGTATACCCAGAAATATGTGGATAACTGGCACGCGGAGAAATACGATCCGTCCGCGTGGGCGGAACTCGCCAGGGAGAGCGGCATGGGTTATATGGTCCTGACGACACGGCATCATGACGGTTTCGCGCTATGGGATTCGAAGGTGAACAAATGGAATGCCGCACGCCTCGGTCCGAAACGTGATCTTGTCGCGCCGTATGTGGATGCGGCAAGGAAGGCGGGACTGAAGGTCGGACTTTACTATTCGCCGGCCTCGTGGACGCATCCTGATTATCCCGGCCCTTTCTGCCGCGACTGGCCCAATGACAAGGAATGGAAGAGCGAAGCTGCGAGGAAACGTTTCGTAGAATATTACAGGAGCGAGCTCCGGGAGCTTATGACTGGATACGGCAAGATTGATTATCTGTGGTTTGACGGTTGCATACCCGGAGATCTCGAGGGGAAGGAGACTCTGAAGATGGTCAAGAAGCTCCAGCCGGGAATGCTTGTCAACGACCGTCTCGGCAAACCTTTTGACGTCCAGTGCAGCGAACAGGCGATCAAGCCTGCAGAGCCTGGCCAGAACTGGGAGGCCTGCCTGACCCTGAATGGCAGCTGGGGATACCATGCGGGCGACACGCGCTGGAAGGGGCCGGTAGACGTGGTCGACATGCTTCTCACCTGCGCCCAGAGCGCCGGAAACCTTCTTCTCAACATAGGTCCCAAGGCCGATGGGACAGTGCCGGAAAAATCGGTGAAGATATTGCGCGAGGCGGGAAAATGGATTGTACGCCACCGTGAATGCATATCCAATTCCGAAAGGCATCCTTTCTCCTGGGGCTGTACGGCGAGGCCGATCACCGCGAAAGGAAACCGCGTCTATCTGCATTTCATCAACGATCCTTGCGGAAGCTTCTGCTGGGCCGAGGTGAAGAACAAGGTGCTGTCGGCAAAACTGTTCAATACGGGAACTCCGATTGATTTCCGCCAGAATGGAGGCAGGCTCATCATTGATAAGATTCCGCATCCTCTGCAGGACAGTCCGGCGACAACAATCGTCCTGGAGCTTGATGGCAAGCCCGAGGCGTTGACCGGCCAGACAACATTCTGGATCCCGGAGTGAGTTGTTCCAAAATAGTAAGGCGGTTTTTACTTGTCATGAGCATGTCGAATGGAACCGCCAATTAAACGTCGGGTTCCTTCGACAGGCTCAGGACAGGTAAAACCCGACATACTTAGGAATTTCAAAAGGAGCAGGTTTCATGAGAACAAGGAAATTAATATTCGCCGGACTCCTGTCCGGACTTCTTATTGCAATGTCGTCCGCATACATCAGGGCTGACGATGCTGGTGACGGACAGGTGATTGTCGATACGAAGTTTGATCAGGTTGAAGCGGACAATAAGCTCCGGGTCATCAATGAAACGGCCGAGGAGCCGAAACTGCCGATCACGATGCCTACGCATGTCGGGGCTCGCGGAAAGATAACGTTAACAGGATCCTCTGAAGCGGGCAACGGGATCAAACCGCCTTTCGCCTCTTTCAAGGGAACCGAAGATCAAAATACGGCTGGAGAGATATACTGGGATCTGCGGGCGTTGAGATTGAAATCGGGCAAATTCGCTTTGTCATGCCAGGTGACTCCGCAGGACGCTAATCTGGACGGTTTGCATCTCCAAGTGGTGATGTCGGGGGAAGATTGCGCATGGATATGGCCCCAGAGACGGCCTGCATGCATCACCTTCGATAAAAATGCTGTTACGACCGATGAGCCCGGCTCTGAAAAAATTCCGTATTCAGTTGGCACGCCAATAACACTTCTTGTCGAATTTGACATGGATGCGATGACGTGGAACGCCAGCGCGGACGGCAAACCATTGCTGAAATCAACCCCGCTCAAGCTTTTTGATCCGGCATGCGGTCTGATGGTTGGGGGGATATTCCTCCGGGACTCGTGCCGGAACGTGGCTGTTTCGAATATGAAATTCGAGAGGCTGAAAGAAAAATCCGATCCGGCTCCTGAACGTCTGGCCGCAGAGAAGATCACCCGTATTTCATGGGTGGGAGATAGCATCACCCAGGGCTATGGATTGAACGGCAGCGAAAAAAACTCGCCTCCGGGAGCTTTGCGCCGCATTCTCGAAGGCAAGGCGATGGTTGGAAACTTTGGCATTTCCGGAACAACGCTCCTCAAGAATGGCGACAACCCGTATTGGAAGCAAGCCGCATTTGTTCGTGCAAAGAAGTATGAGCCGAACGTGGTGATCATCATGCTGGGGACGAATGACAGCAAGCCGCAGAACTGGGCGCGCGCCACTGAGATTGCCGGTGACATGGAGGCGTTGGTCACGGAGTTCCGGAATCTGCCATCCAAGCCGGCGGTTGTTGTGGTGTTGCCCGTACCTGTTTTCAAACCTGCGTTTGGAATTACCGAGGAATTGCTGGCGCAGGTGCGTCCGCTGCTGGCGCAGGGCGCGAAGAAGGCTGGCGCTACCGTAGTTGAATCTACAAGCTCCCTGGCTGGCAAGCCGGAGTTATTTCCGGACGGCGTGCATCCGAATGAAAAAGGTGCTGAACTTATTGCCCGGTTAGTCGCAGACAATCTTCCATCTCAAAAATAAAGTGAACATCTAAAGGATTAATTTACATGGGAAAACATGGTTCGATATGCGCCGATGATGCCGCAAGAAAATCATCAGCGTCTTTCGCGGAATTCGACAGGAAGGCGCAAGCCGGAGAAAAATTGTCGGTGCTCTTTTTCGGCGGTTCGCTGACCTATGGCGCCAATGCCAGCGATCCGCTTAAGACCAGCTATCGCGGGCTCATGGCGAATTATCTGAAGGAAAAATATTCGAAGGCTATTTTCACATTCCACGATGCCGCAATCGGAGGCACGGGATCCGATCTCGGCATGTTCCGCCTTGAAAGGGATGTGCTTTCGAAAAAGCCGGACCTTGTCTTCCTGGATTTTACAGCGAACGACGATCTCTATGGAAAGGATGTGGAAACCCTTTCATGCTATGAAACCCTGCTGCGCAGGATAATCGGACGCGGCATACCGGTGGAGCAGCTTTATTTCGGATTCAAATGGCAGTTTGGCGACGGCTACAACCCGGACGAAGCCCTTCGCCGGCGCGATCACAAGAAGCTTTCGGCAGCATACCATACCGCCCAGGGCGACCTGTATCCTGTCATGCAGGATACGATAATGAGCGGGAAAAAGACAATCGAACAGATGTGGCCGTTTGACGCCGGGCATCCTGACGATCCCGGCTATGAAGTATTCTTCGAGGCTGCGCGTCTCGGTTTTGAAAAGGCTGTGAAGGAAGGGCGTGTATGTTCTGTTCCTAAAAAGCCGTTGTTCGGTGAGATGAAGACAATCAATCGCATAATCCTTGCGGACATTGCCCTGCCGAAAGGATGGACCAGGACCAAGACATTCCGCACTTCCCTCTGGTTTGACGGCCTTTCCAGCCGCTGGATGGGCGATGTCGCCATGTGCGATGCCAAGGATGCCGGCAAAATTGAACCGTTCCGTATCAAGTTCGAGGGAACTTTCCTAGGGCTCTTCGGAGAAGCGAACCAGGATGGCCTGGACGCCGAGATCAAGCTTGACGGGAAAGTTCTGCCGTTTGCCAAAAAACAGAAGGACAAGATCGAGTATGCATCTGTCTGGCCTTTCAAATTGACATTGGGGCAGGGCAACCTATTCATATGGCGCAGGTGCCTGACAGCTCTTCCTCCGGGAAAACATGTGGTCGAGATAACCCCTGTAATTCCGGAAGGCACGGAAAAAGGACAGCTCCGCATCGAGAGCGTCTGCGTCGCCGCAGTAAAGTTAACGGATAAATAACTATTGATTTGAATTATAATGCGAATTGCGAAATTCGCACATGGAGTGCGGCAATTTATTGCCGCCTTGTTGCGTGAAATTTATTTCACGATATTTTTTGGACGGAATGAATTCCGTCGTTAAAGGCGGCAATGAATTGCCGCACTCCAAGGAGCGTTTACACGCTCATAAAAAATAAGAATATAATATGAAGAAAGGACGGAATGGATAGTTCAGATATAATTATAGGCGGAGGCAAAAGTTCAACCCTTTCCTCTCCGGAATGTCTCCTCTGCGAATATCTTGAAAACCCTCTCGGCATTGGGACTGCAGTTCCGCGCCTGTCATGGGAACTGAAACCGCTTGTGCGTGGTGCCAGGCAGGGCGCATGGAGGATTACCGCATCATCAAGTCTGGATACGCTCTTGTCCGGTTCTTGTGAGCTATGGGACAGCGGACGTGTCGAATCCGCGCAGAACATCCAGGTCGAATATGCCGGCAAACCTCTTGCGAGCGGCCAGATCGTCTGGTGGCGCGTGATGGTCTGGGATGTTGATGGAGCTGCAACCGCATGGAGTTCTCCTGCAAGTTTTGAAATTGCGCTTCTGGATGACAAGGACTGGCAGGGCGAATGGATCGCGGCTCCGGAAAATATTGCCTCTCCGCTGATGAGAAGGGAATTCAATCTCGCTGACAAACCGGTAAGCCGCGCAAGGATATATGTTTCAGGACTGGGATATTCTGAGCTGTATGTGAACGGTGTCCGTTCCGGCGACAGGGTACTTGATCCGGCCTGGACTGACTATGACAAACGCGAAATGCGCGATCTTCTTTATCCTTACGCGGACATCGGCAGGAAGCGGGTCAGCTATGTCACGCACGATGTGACCTCTCTTCTTGCTCCGGGATGCAATGCGCTCGGAGTGATGCTCGGCAATGGAATGCACAACCAGAGGAAACGCGACATCGAAGGGAAGATGTGGTATGGCAGGCCGCGCCTTCTTCTGGAAATGCGCGTTGACTATGCTGATGGCACGCGGGAAAAAGTGACAAGCGGTTCTGACTGGATGTGCTCCGAGGGGCCGATTCTGTTCAACAATGTCTTTGTCGGGGAAATCTATGATGCGCGCTTTGAGAAGTCGGGATGGAAGTTCCCGAAATATGATTGTTCAGAATGGTGCGATGTCGAAACCGCAACGCGTCCTACAGGAAAACTTGTTGCGCAGACATGTCCGCCCGACAGGGTGATAGAGACTTTTCCGCCAATACGCATGTGGACATCGAGGGAAAACAGGACGATCTTCGATTTCGGGCGCGTGTTCAGCGGATGGGTGAGGATACGTGTGCAGTCCGGTTCTGCCGGTGATGAGATCGAGATGCGTTTTTCCGAGGAGATCACCAAGGACTGTGAACTTGATTTCCTGAGCGCCGGCGGAGATGAGCAGATCCAGAAGGATGTATTTATCCTTTCCGGAAAAGGTCTGGAGACATACGAGCCGCGTTTTGTCTGGCATGCCTTCAGGTACGTTGAAATAAAAGGGTTGACTGGCAAGATTGATTTAAGTTCAATTGATGGGCGCGTTGTCCACTGCGATGTCTCCAGGGCTGGTCAGTTCACATGCTCCAATCCGCTCCTTGAAAAGATAAATGAACTGTTTGTCGTGACCCAGAAGTTCAACATGCATGGCGGTGTGCCGAGCGACTGTCCGCACCGTGAACGGCTTGGATATACGGGCGACGGCCAGCTTTCCGCTGCCGCCGCGATATGGAACTTATGGGTGCCGCAGTTTTATACGAAATGGATAAATGACATCGCCGATTCCCAGAACGGTGAAACTGGATTTGTCCCCCACACAGCCCCTTTCTACGGCGGTGGCGGCGGCCCGGGCTGGGGTTCCGCATCTGTGATTCTCCCGTCGCTCATGCAGAGCATGTATGGCGACATCCGCATAGTCGAGCAGATGTATGTGTGCATGGAAAAGTGGGTGAAATATCTCGATGGCAGAACTGATGGCACTGACATAATAATAAAGGAAGAGCCGGGCAGCTGGTGCCTGGGCGACTGGTCGCTCCCTGTGGACATGGAACTCATGATCAAGGATGCTCCGCTCTCACCGTATCTCGTCAACACCTATTTCTATGGCATGTGCGCACGCCAGCTCGGCCACATGGCGAAAATTCTCGGACGTGGCGCGGATTCAGAACGTTTCAACCGGCAGGCTGACAGGATTGCGGCGAATTTCCACAAGAAATTATTTGACAAGGAAAAAGGCATCTATTTCCGGGGAGTGAACGGGGCAAGCGCGTTCGCCCTTGTTCTCGGAGCAGTTCCTTCCGATGAAAAAGCCAGGGTGGTGGACGCTTTGGTCGAACATGTGCGCACAACCTGTTCCGGACATCTGGACACTGGAATAATAGGGACGCCGGTGCTTCTGGAGGCGCTGACCCAGGAAGGCCGTTTTGATGTGGCGTATGAGATCCTCAGCAAGACAAGTTTCCCGAGTTTCGGCTTCATGCTCGCTTCAGGCGCCACTACGATGTGGGAGCACTGGTCGTTTCAAAACGGATCGCATTGCCACCCGATGTATGGCAGCGTCTGCGACTGGATGTACCGGTATGTTGTTGGCATCCGTCAGGATGTGGATTCCTCAGGATTCAGCAGAATATCTGTTGCGCCATGGGCTGGTCCTGAATTAACTTCCGCCTCCGCAAAGATCCATACTGTGCGCGGGCAGCTGGATGTTGCCTGGGAAAAGAACGACATGCTTACCAGGATGGAAGTGAATATACCTGTCGGCTGTGTCGCGGAAATCATTGTCCCGAAACCGGATTCCGGAAAATGTAAATTGGTAGAGTCTGGAATTCCTCTGAATCCGGGAAAGGGTAAATTACCTGCCGGCATGGGCAAGGTCACTGAAAAAAGTGACAGCTTCGTGATCGAAGTGGGATCCGGGAAATATGTTTTTATTGCAAGGATTCAATCTTGAAGAAACTTAAATACAGGTTGGGTGAAGGGACATGGACCGGACTTGATTCCGGGAAGGAATTGGGAATTGCTGTCGGAGAGGAGATTGTCTTTGACCTTTCCTCCGGAGGACACTGGTACGGGCACGGCTTTTCACATGAGCAACCGTATCCTCTTGAAACTGGAAAGATCGAAAATCCCGCATTTGCTGTCAACAACATCCAGAGCCCGATCTGGCTCTGCTCGGAAGGTTTTGCGATTCTCGCGGACACATCCGGAAAGCTGAAGGTCTCCATCAATCTGAACAGCGATGGAATGCTGCGGGTGACACCGATCGAGAATCCTGCCACGATACGGATTTTCCATGGCAAATATCTTCCGGACGCCTGGGGACGGATGGCCGCCCATCTTCGCTGGCCCAACCCGTCGCCCGCTCCTGAGTTCTTCGGCGACTCCATATTCTGCACATGGACTCAATATCCACGGAGCATCACGCAGGAAAGGATTCTCGATATGGCAGGACAGATCCGCAGTCAGGGATACCCATGTTCAACATTGACAATTGATGACCGCTGGGAAACATGTTTTGGCGAACTGGATTTTTCCGGGAATTTTCCTGACCCTAAACAGATGATGGAAGAGTTGCACAGACTTGGATTCAAAGTGTTGCTGTGGATCACCCCGTTTGTAAATGTCGAAGCCCGGAACCACAAGGAGCTCGCTGACGCAAAGATCCTTGTCCCGAAAACGGACGGCAAAGGCGCCGCGCTGCTGAAGTGGTGGGGCGGAACTGCAGGACTGGTGGATCTGACAAATCCTGTCGCGCGCGACTGGTACAAGTCCCAGCTCATACGTCTGAAAAATGAGCTCGGGGTGGATGGATTCAAGATCGACGGCGGAGATGCGAAATATCAGCCGGACATAAAAATATCCTCATGGCACGACTACCGTGGCGCGTCAGGATATTTGGACGAGCTGCTATCGGTTTTCGAAGAAGTCACGCCGAACTGCTGTGAAAGTCGCACAGCCTGGCTCTCTCAGGGCAGGCAGGTCATCTGGCGCCAGGGTGGCAAGGATTCCCACTGGGGATTGAACAACGGGCTGAAGGCCGTAGTGTCACTGGCAATGCATATGTCGCTCATGGGTTATGACATACTTATGCCGGACATGATTCCAGGCCGCGTCCAGACATTGGAAAGCAATATGCCTCTGCCTACCGACGAACTTATGGTCAGATGGGCTGAAGTTTCAGCGTTCATGCCGGTCATGCAGTTCTCCTATTTCCCATGGAACTATTGTCCTGAGACAGCAGGTGTCGCCTGCACGTTATCGAGAATGCACAATCTTATCGGGAACTACCTCGCGGAGAATGCATCAGACCGCAAAGCTCCACTGATAAGACCGTTATGGTTCGACTATCCGGATGTCGGGGAATACTACATGATTCCGGACCAGTATATGCTTGGGAATGATCTAATTGTGGCGCCGGTACTTGATCCTGATGTCCATTCCAGGGACATCATGCTTCCCACCGGCGAATGGAGAGAAGGCCGCACAGGAAAACTTTTTACCGGACCTTTGACTTTGAAGGAATTCCCTGCGCCTTGTCCGGGTATTCCAGTTTTTATAAGGAATAAGAATTCAGACCTGTTCGAGACGCTGCATGAGGAATTTGCCAGGCTGGACGGAATTTCCGTAAAGTCCGGAACAACGACTTCGAATTATCGCTGCGGCCTTGACAGGGATTTGTCGGTTACGGGATGAATATCCAATATCCAACACGGAATATCCAACCGATGAAGGGAAGAAAAGATGAAATCATTCAAAATGAAAACATATTGATGACCTCGGATATCAGTATGTTCTGATTGCAAAATACATATAACGGTTGTTGCGGGAATATGCCCGTTGGAGTTCACAACTTTAGTGTGTCTTGATATTCAAGAAAATACGCACGCTAAAGCCGTGAACTCCAACAATATCAATCGGCTTAATAGAGGCTCTTGTAATTGACTTAAAGGTGCCCTTAGTGTTAAATGAGTAAATGAAAGGATATGAACATAATGAATAACCGTATAAAACTTGCATTGGTCGGACTTAATTTCGGAAGACACATCGTCGAGAGCCTGCTTGCAGAAGGTTTGGGGCGTGAACACATCGAGCTTGTGGGAATCTGCGACCTTGATCAGGAAAAGGCGAAAGCTCTTGCCCAGAAACATGGTTTGCGCGTCTATGAATCGCTTGACAGCATCCTCAGGGATTCGGAAATTGAGGCGGTAGGCCTTTACACGCCTCCGCGCGGACGGGCTAAGCTGATCGACACCATCATAAGCGCAGGAAAACATGTGATGACCACGAAGCCGTTCGAGGACGATCCCGAAGCGGCCATGGCGATTTTGAAGAAGGGCAGGAAACTGGGGAAGGTAATCCATCTTAATTCTCCGAGTCCGGTGCCTTCTGGTGATATCCGGCAGATCTTCGAATGGCGCGACAAGTACAAGCTCGGTCAGGCGATCTCTGCACGCTGGGAGACATTTGCTAGATATTTCGAAAAGGCTGACGGCAGCTGGATGGACGATCCGGAGAAATGCCCTGTGGCGCCCATCTTCCGGCTTGGCATATACGGGATAAACGATCTGCTCCAGCTCTGCGGGCGGCCAAAGGAGATACAGATGATGCATTCGAGGATCTTCACCGGGCGGCCGACTGCCGACAATGCCCAACTGTCGATCAGATTCGAGAACGGATGTGTTTCTAGCATCCTGGGATCTTTCTGTGTCAATGACGGAAATAATTATCCGAACAATCTCATAATCCATTTTGAAAACGGGACAGTCACACGTTCCATCCTGTCAGCTGAATTTTTCGGCAAACCCAAGGAGAATGTCGTATTGACTCTCCAGACGCTGAACGACAAGAAGGAAAAGGTGAACGAGACCGCTTGTATCGACAGGGGCGCAGCATCCGGGGGATACCAGTGGGATAATTTCCAGAAGGCGGTATGCGGCGGAAAACTTGACAACGAGATTGCCCCGGAGCTGATTGTAGATTCAGTCCGGGTTCTCGCCGCCATGAAGAAGAACCAGTTCTCGACTGAGTCAGTCATTATTGCGTGAAAATTTTCTTCCGGTATCTCCCGTAAGAAAATTTAAAAAGAAGGAGAAAGACATGAAGAAGCTTAATCTCAA